>JAIOQW010000204.1 GCA_021108405.1 Methanosarcinales archaeon | reverse complement strand
TGCAAACGAAGATGACACCATAGACCTGAATGATGTGGAATATACCGCATCCGTCATTCTGGGACTTGATGATCAAACACAACTTGCAGATGCAAAGTACGATGGTGAAGTTGACATATTAGATATGATACAGACCGAGTTGATCATACTCGGAAAGCAAAATGAGCTTACGATTGATGATGGTACTGGAGAAACGGTAACTGTGGAAATGCCAGTGAAACGTATCCTGGTGGAGTATACAGATAATGCTGAACTGGTACGGATACTAAATGCAAAGGACAGGGTCATTGCTGTTGACTATCTCATTGCACATACTGAAATCCAATTCCCAGAACTCAGTAAACTGCCATGCATTGGAAACATGTTCAAACCAGATTACGAGGCAGTACTCAACGTAAATCCCGATCTTTTACTGACATTCTCGAATGAAATCGATGAAAAGAAGGAGAAACTCCCGGATACTGCTGTTGTTCATCTTGGTCTATATTATCCGGATCTGTTCAACCCTGAGGAATCGCAATTTACCAATGGTGTGAGAAAACTTGGATATCTCCTCAATGCAATAGAGGCAGCGGTAGAGTATATTAACTGGCGTATTGCTCTGATAGACGATATCAGGTCTCGAACACAAAAGCTTTCGGAAGGCGAGAAGCCGCGGGTATTTATTTGCTCATATGGAGATATTATCGCGGAAAAAAAGACGTTTAGGACTTATGCCATGATCGATACGCTCACCCAGATGAGCATTGCGGCTGGAGGAAAGAATATAGCAGAAGATCTTCCCGAATTCGCCGGGCCTAAAAACGGGATAACGGTCGATTCCGAATGGGTTATCGAAAAGGATCCTGAGTTCATCATAATACACGCAGTACGTTACACGTGGGGTGGAAGCACAATGGAACCCTCACATGGCTATGACGAGGATAATCCAAGCGGGATGAAGGAACATCTGATAGACCAACTTATAAGCCGTCCTGAGATGGCAAACGTTACTGCTGTTAAGACCGGGAATGTCTACGTGATGAGTGGCAATTTCAGAAACGATGCGACCGGTGGTTCATTGGGTAGTGCATACATGGCAAGATTGTTCCACCCTGATCTCTTTGCGAATCTTGATCCTGAGGCGATACATCAAGAATACCTGACTGATTTTCAGGGGCTGGACTACGACCTGAACGAGCATGGGGTCTTTGTCTACCCACCAATAGAGATCAACAGCGGACTGGCAGGAATACCTGACCGATACAGAGAGGAATAAACAAACACAATCCATCAACTGAATTAACTCCGGAAGCCACTTTTACTTAGAGTACATAATTTTATAAATTATATACAAAAACAAAATGTATCCACTTCAAAAATCATGGTATTTTGACAGGATTAACAGGATCTACAGGATTAACATGATGTTGACGTTGCGGTATATCCTGTTAATCCTGTCTAATATTTTTTATATTACCCTTAGATTTGAAATGGATACAACAAAATTATAAAATGCAATATTTGCACAGGATGTGTACTCTTGAAAGCAAAACATTCGCTGGTAACGAAAGAAGAAGTTAAAGAACAGTACAATAAGTTCGTTGGAAGAAAGTTCTTCTTTATTTTCTTCTTTTCAGTATTAGTCGTCATTATATCAGGTATTTCCACATCGCTTGGATCTGCAGATATCTCAATATGGGATGCTTATTCTGCAATACTGCATAAGTTCTTCCCAAATTACTTTGAATCGGACTGGCTTGCAGATGCATGTGTGTGGAACCTGAGGCTTCCACGCATACTCATGGGTATAGTAGCAGGCATCGGTCTTGGTGTTGCAGGAAGTGTGATGCAGGCGATACTCAGGAATCCGCTTGCAAGTCCGTATACGCTTGGAATCTCCTCAGGCGCAGGATTCGGTGCATCGCTTGCGATCCTCGCCGGTGCAGGCATCGTCAGTGGCAAATACCTGATAATAGGCAATGCATTTGTATTCTCGCTGTTATGTTCATTTATCATACTGGGATTATCAAGCCGGAAAGGCGCAACGCCAGAAACTATGATCTTAGCTGGTATTGCTATGATGTACCTGTTTGGTGCGATGACAACGATACTTCAGTACTTTGGCGAGGCAGAGGCTGTGAAAGAAGCAGTGTTCTGGATGGTCGGTGATCTTGACCGGTCATCATGGCCCAAACTGACACTAATAACCGGTGCGCTTGTATGCTGTATCCCGCTGCTCATAATAAAGTCATGGGATCTTAATGTGATGGGTGCCGGAGATGAGACCGCGACGAGTCTTGGTGTGAATGTCAAGCGCACCAGGATAGTTACCATGGTAGTCGCAACACTGCTGGTCGCATGCATTGTGTGTTTCACAGGCACGATCGGATTTATAGGACTGGTTGCTCCGCACCTCACACGCCTGGCTATTGGAGGTGATAACAGGTTTGTGCTTCCTGTATCCGGTCTTCTCGGTGCGGTATTGCTTATTAGCGCAGACCTTGTAGCAAGAAATATCATAGCCCCTGTCATTCTTCCTGTCGGAGCAGTGACTGCCTTTATGGGGGCTCCGCTTTTCCTTTACATGATAATGAGACGAGGGAGGGAATACTGGTGAGACTGAAAGTAAACAATATTGAATTCGCTTATAATAGCACACCTGTTCTTGAAAACATATCAATGGAACTGGATCGCTCAGAGGTGCTTGGCATCGTCGGTCCGAATGGTACCGGAAAATCCACATTGATCCGGTGTATCGACCGGATACTGAAGCCGCAGCAGGGAACCATACTGTTGGATGAACACGACATAACTAACATGAAACAGATGGATATCGCAAGGAAGATGGGGTATGTACCCCAGAGCACCACACGCGTTTTTCCCGCATCTGTGATCGATACCGTTCTCATGGGCAGACGTCCGCATCTTGGCTGGAAGAGCAGCGAAGAGGATATGGATAAGGTTTTAGAGATACTGGAACTGCTCGGGATCATGGAGTTTGCTATGAAGGATTTCAACGAGATAAGTGGAGGTCAACAGCAGAAAGTGCTCATCGCACGGGCACTTGCGCAGGAAGCGGATATCCTTCTGTTGGATGAGCCGACAAGCAACCTCGACATAAGACATCAACTCGAGGTAATGGAAATCATGAAGAATGTCGTCAAAAAAAAAGGAATCTCTGCAGTTATGGCAATCCATGATCTGAACCTTGCTTCGAGATATACCGATAGAATACTCATGATGAACGAAGGTAGGATCTTTGCCACAGGGGATCCTGCGTCAGTGCTTACTATCGAAAATATAAAACACGCTTATGGTGTGGAAGTCCTGGTAAAGAGCGATGGTGAGAGGCCATATATTATTCCACTACGACCGATCAATTAAAAAACTGCACCCATTTGGAAGTCATGAAGGCTTATTTGTTAAATGAAATGCTATACGATGTATTTTACCCCTTACTCATAGTAATATAGAGATATTGTTCGTTTTTCATAGTAAATATGAAAAGGTAAACAAAACAAAATGTTTATAGTATATTAATTAATACGTTATGAAGAATTGGTATGAAAATATGCAAAATCAAAACACCCTAATAACAACTAATAATAAACATTAGCCAATGCAGCCGCTGACTTTCAATCGGCATCGGCGCCTGAATCAGCTAATATTTAACATATCACGAGGTAAGCGATATGCATTATTACATAACAAAACATAATATAAATAGATTAGCATGTCTTCTGACTGCAACTCTGATACTGACATCCTGCATTACAATAGTAAGTGCAAAGACTGTAAGGATTAGAGGCACTACCGGATCTATAAAAGCCGGATCGATGATGGTTCCGGATAGATTTTTTTCAGTGAATGGTGCATCTCTTAGAAATATAACTATTAGCCACTTACGGAATGATTTTATATTTTTTGGCAAGAAATTAAAGTTGCATTTTGGTTCCAGCTCGTCTGGATAAGGACAATCACAGGTATTTTCTAGGTAATAACATTTCAAAGAACAAAATCCTCCCTCTGGTCGGATTTTCTTGACTGAAGCTTCGAAGAAGCTGAAGATTAGAAAATGTGAACTGAGTGAGCATTTTCGATATATCAAGTTAAACTTGATACACTACAATAAATAAATAAATATATAGATAGGTAATAAAAATGTTCATAAAATTGAATAAAATTAGTATTTTAGCGATCTGCTTGATCTTATTTAGCAGTATTATATTAGGATGCATAGAAGAGGACATTGAGGAATCAGTCGTCACACCAACGTCGTCAGAAACAGCTCCCGTAGAAAAACAAACTCTTATAGTGGGTGAAATGTGGGACATTCGTACCGTGGATCCTGTGAAGAGTGGGGAAATGGTGAAGGAAAAGGCAATGATCGTTGACACATTGGTCGAAGCCGATCCGGATTTCACACTCAGGCCCGGTCTATCAGAGTTATGGGAACAGGTAAGTGATTTACAATGGAAATTTTATCTGAAGAAAGATGTTAAATTTCACGATGGAACTGAGTTTACCGCAGACGTGGTAAAGTGGTCCATTGAAAGAGCAATGGAAATGAACCCTTCAGTAAAAACTTTGACACAGATAAAGTCAATTGAGATTGTTGATAACCATACCCTGTTGTTCATAACAGAAGAACCGTATGCTGCGTTCCCTGCGTCACTGGAATATCCAAGCCTTGGAATTATAAGCCCAACTTCTAAGACCGATGATAAAGGAATTGTCACAAAACCTATTGGCACTGGACCATTTAAGTTTGAGCGATTTGATGTAGCAAGTGGTACACTTTACCTGCTAAGAAACGATGATTACTGGGGAATAAAGCCGGGACTTGAAAAGGTGGTAATCAAAGGAATTCCGGATCCGACATCCCGTGCGATGAGTGTGGAGAAGGGAGAGGTAGGTTTTACCTGTGATGTTCCCTACGGCGACATCGAACGGCTGAGAGCAACATCAGGATTAAAAGTAGAGGCATATCCAACTGCTCGTGTTTACCAGATGCAATTTGGCAATCTTACTGGCACGCCGTACAGCGATGTGCGAGTGAGAAAGGCGATAAGCTATGCGATTGATCGTGAGGTGATAAGCGATCGAACATTACACGGATGCGCAGCACCTGCCATAGGTCCGGTGATGCCGACGATTACGTGGTCTAACCAGAAACTTGAAGGATATCCTTACAATCTGGAAAATGCAAAACAGTTGCTTGCAGAAGCCGGATGGGAAGACACTGATGGGAATGGAATAGTAGATAAAAACGGTGAAGAATTTGGTTTCACACTATATACATATCCCCAGCGGCCAGGACTCCAGCCAATGGCTGAAGCGATTCAATCCATGCTGAAGGATGTGGGAATCAAGGTTGAAGTTAGAGTGATGGACTGGAGCGCAATAGGGGAGCACATGACCGACCGCGACCTGAAATTATCAGGAACTGCAGTGGCAATGGTGCCAGATCCGGATTACTATCTCAGAAAGACATATCATTCCAATAGTGATTCTAATATATGGGGCTACAGCAATCCGGAAATGGATTCGCTGCTCGAAGAAGGGCTGAGTACCTTCCATGCAGGTAAACGACAGGAAACCTACGATAGAGTGCAGGAAATAGCTCTCGATGAAGTGCCTATTATTCATGTAGCATACTACAAAGTCGCTGTTGTAATGCATGATAATGTCAAAGGCTTTGTGTTTAATCCGATTGCACACGACTACATGTTGAATCCGGAGATGTACATAGCGTCGTGAAAGTTTGATTGGCCATGCTTGAATATATAGCAAAACGTACAGCAATAGCGGTGTTTGTGGTATTTGCCACATCCGCCCTTACATTTTTACTCCTCTCGCTCATTCCTGGTGACACAGCAGTGATGATCATACAAAGAGTCTTTGTCGGAGATGTCACATATAATCCTTCCAAGATGGAGATCGAGGCGGCAGAACAGATATTCCAGCTTGGCAATCCAATGTGGATGCAGTACATACACTGGCTTAGCAATGCGCTTCATGGCGATTTTGGTACTTCTTACATCTCGGGGAGAGGCGTGTTAGGTGAAATATTGGTTAGACTGCCAGCAACTGTTGAGTTAGCTATTGCTGCAACGATACTATCGCTGTTAGTAGCCATACCTCTGGGTGTGATTTCTGCGGTAAGACAAAACTCGAAAGTCGATTATTCGAGCATGGCTCTTGCGACATTCTTCATATCTATGCCAAATTTTTGGCTGGGACTTGTTCTCATTTTAATATTTTCACTGCATTTCGATTTATTACCAGTTGCCGGGTACGGCGGGATTGATCACCTGATACTTCCAACAATCACGTTGTGCGCAGGGATGATGGCTGTAACAGTGCGTTTAACAAGATCAAGCGTGCTGGAGGTGTTGCGGTTAGACTATATAACAACTGCAAAAGCGAAGGGGCTGGGTGATGGACGAATCTTATACAGGCATGTATTAAAGAATGCAATGATTCCCGTAATCACAATAGTTGGCTTGCAGTTGGGCTATCTGTTAGGCGGCACGGTAATTGTTGAGACAATATTTGCATGGCCAGGCATCGGAAAACTTCTGATAGATTCAATTAATGCGCGGGATATACCTATGATCCAGGGATGTGTGGTTTTCATAGCTATTATATTCTCACTGGTGAACATGTTAGTGGATATCTCTTATTACTTCCTCGACCCAAGGATAAAATATGAAGAGGTGTGAAGGATGGCTCACCGGTTCAAACAAAGCAATTTATCAGAAAAACTACCCCTACATCTACTGAAGTATAAATCGACAGCAATTGGTTTAATGCTAATTGTTGTACTGGCATTTTTGGCGATTTTTGCGCCGTACCTTACCCCATATGATCCGATTGAAGTGGATTTATACAATAACATTCAGTCCCCTTCATGGGAACATCCATTCGGAACTGATAATCTCGGAAGAGATGTACTCACGCGGGTGATCTATGCAACAAGAATAGACATTCTGGCGAGTATTTTCATAGTAGGAATATCCATGATTATCGGAATATCCATCGGAATATTAGCGGGTTACTATGGTGGAGTTATTGACAAAGTGCTTGTGGGAATGATGGATACATTTCTTGCCCTCCCAGAGATTATATTGGCGCTGGTACTTGTTGGCGCCCTTGGACCGGGTTTATTTAATGTAACGCTTGCTCTGTCGATGTTGGGATGGGTCAAATATGCAAGAGTTTCAAGAGGTTTGGCTCTTTCAATAAAAGAAAAAGAGTTTATTGAAGCTATTAAGGCGGTTGGAGTCAGTGATTTTTATCTCGTCACTCATCACATTATGCCAAACACCATTGCTCCTATATCAACTCTGGCCGTACTGAGTCTTGGACATGCAATTTTATCACTTGCTGCCTTAGGCTTTTTAGGTTTGGGGGCTCAACCACCTATGCCGGAATGGGGTGCTATGCTTAACGAAGGAAGAATATTCTTAAGGGTAGGATGGTGGATATCTATCTTTCCGGGTCTTATGATCATGATCACGGTATTGGCTTTTAATTTTATAGGAGATGGACTGCGGGATGTGCTGGATCCAAGGCTGAAGTTGAGAGAAAGACAATAATAGAATACGCACCTGACAGTGAATTGGCTGACCTCTTCAGGAAACTTGTATGGAATATCTACGAAAATGACCATGTGAGCAAGACTAAATCTCTCAATACCGATTAAATGTCTACCTTAGCATCCATACTTGGAAATAAAGCCAGAAAACAATGAAGAAATAGAGAAGATCGCAATGTATAGTAAATTATCCCTGATCTGCAGTGTTTACAATACTTATGAATATTCTAAAAAGGTCAGCACTACTACTGTCAATCGGCGGCTGATAGAACTCACCCGTGGGTATAGGAATCGCATTCTACTTGCAGTCCTGATCGGGTTCGGCGTCATGTTGATCAACGTGGCGCAACTAAGTATCACCGGTTACGCCATTGGTCGAATGTTTTCAGGAGTTGCGATAGCGTCTGTGCTTCCACTGTTATTGATCGTCGCTTTTTTAATCATCTTTCGTGCATGGTTAACGTATCTGAAGGAAATAATAGCGCAATATATCGCAGCAGGGATTAAAATCGGATTGCGTAACCGTATATATGCCCACCTGCTGGCACTAGGACCGGGATACCTCGAGCGACATCGGACCGGTGAATTGCTTGCTGCAACCGTGCATGGTGTCGAGACGCTTGAGGTTTATTTCGGGAAGTATTTGCCTCAGTTGATAATAACACTTCTAACACCTATTGCAATTTTCACTTATTTGACCATTCTCGACTGGCAGCTATCACTCATCCTTGCAATTTTCTTTATTGCAGCGTTGACAATGCCTCAATGGTTCAATCCATCGGCAAGACGTCAGCGCAGGCGACACTGGGTAGCGATAGCCGAACTGAACTCATACTTCATCGACAGCCTCCAGGGGCTGGTCACACTGAAGGCATTCAATCACAGCAAGCGACGTGGTGAAGAGATCACCAAACGTGCAGTGGATCTTTGCAGTTCAATCATGAAAGTGATAGGAATTAACTTTGCATATATAGGTGTCGCTAACTTTATTATGACGAGCGGCGCAGCAGTAGCTCTGGGTTGGGGTGCTTTACGTGTTTTGCAGGGAACACTCTCAATTGATGTGCTCCTCATCGTGTTGTTGTTAAGTAATGAAATATACAAACCCATCCTTGAATTGAATACCGCCTATCATTCGGGACTGGAAGGTGCGACAGCAGCAGGAGGAATTTTCAATCTGCTCGATACGAAGCCGGAAGTTAATGATACACCGGAAGCTGTATCTACGTCACCTGCAAATCCTTCCATCCGATTTGAGCATGTGACCTTTAGGTATGAGGAAGGAAGGCAACCGGCCCTTACTGACTTCTCGTTTGAAATACATCCGGGTGAAACCGTAGCATTAGTTGGTCGAAGTGGTTCTGGTAAAACCACCGTGGTCAACTTGCTGCTTCGTTTCTTCGATCCGCAACAAGGGCAAATCGTTCTTGGAGGACGAGATCTGCGTAATTATAAACTTGAGACTCTGCGTGCACAGATGTCAGTCGTCAATCAGGAAACATACCTTTTTCACGGCACAGTAGCGGATAATCTTCATATAGGCAAACCAGATGCAACAAAAGAAGAACTTGAAATAGCAGAACGTCTGGCAAACGCATATGACTTTATTCATGCACTGCCGCAGGGTGATAGTACCGTTGTTGGTGAACGTGGAGCACGCCTATCCGGCGGTGAACGACAACGTATTGCTATTGCCCGTGTACTGCTAAGAGATACCCCTATTCTATTGTTAGATGAGGCAACAAGCAGTGTGGATGCAGAGAATGAAGCAATCATTCAGGAAGCACTTGAACGGTTGAAACAGGGGCGTACTACACTTGTTATCGCTCACCGCCTTTCAACGGTGATCAATGCAGATCGAATTATCGTACTCGATAATGGACACATGATCGAATCCGGTACACACAACGAATTAATTAGCTCAGGTGGCATCTATGCGCAACTGGTTTCTGCCCAATGTATATCATGATGAGGGATAATAACGTCTACAATAGCTGTTGATGGTAAAAATTATAAAACAGACTTGAAAAAGACCAGGCATATCTTCATACGATTATTCAGGATGGTACGACCCTGGTGGGGCGAGCTAACGCTGACATCAATGGCCGCAATGCTTAATAGTGCCAGCACTATTGCGCTGGCTGTTGTCGGTTCGTTGATTGTAGGGCTTGTAGCTGAAGGTATAAGTGTTACAGGGTTACAACCCTATCTGGTCGCACTGGCTGCCCTAACAGTGTTGAAAGCTGTAATGGCATGGGCAGAATCATATATATCTCATCGTATCGCCTATGGCATTCTTGCGATGATGCGTTCACTGGTCTTTGACGCTATTGAACCGGCAGCTCCGGCCTATATGCTTAAACGACGCAGCGGTGATATTATATCAACGGTCATGTCTGATGTCGAGGTAGTCGAACTGTATTTTGCACATACGCTAATGCCAGTTCTTGTGGCACTGATCATGCCATTAACAGCATTGACCATATTAGGTTCAATGCACTGGATACTACCACTCGTGCTACTACCGTTCTTATTTCTTGTTGTAGCTACACCGATCAAAATGCACCATATCGGCGATGCTATCGCAAACCGACTCAGGCTTCAACTCGGAAAAACAAATGCACATGTGGTAGATAGTATTCAGGGATTGCGTGAGCTAATAACATTCGGGCGAGGTTCGGCACGTCTTGGCGAGGTGGAATGTAACAGCTGCTCTCTGACGGAAACGCAAAAGCGCAACAGCCGCTACCTCGGAAGTCTAAGTGGGCTCACTGAAGGTTAGTATGCTGGGTTCACTTACTGTGCTTGTTACAGGCGTGGTAATGGTCAATCAGGGCTTATTGCCGGCTTACCAGCTGCCGATGATGCTGTTAGTGGCATCTGCTGCTTTTGGACCGATAAATAATATTGCTAAGGTATCCAAGCAAGTTAGTATGATCATAGCATCAGCAGAACGTGTATTCGCTGTCCTGGATGAGCCGGCTGTCGTGAATGAATGTCCGGACACCAGTAAATTTGATGAGATCGAGCCAAAAATAACATTAGAGGATGTGGTCTTCCATTATCAGCCAGATGAGCCGGCGGTGCTGAAAAATGTCAGTTTCGATATTAAGGCGGGTGAAAACGTAGCACTAATTGGTCCAAGCGGCTCAGGCAAGACTACGATAGTCAATCTACTGCTGCGCTTCTGGGACCCACAACACGGACGGATCCTGATTGGTGGACATGACATTTGCTCTCTTTCACTCTCAGAGCTGCGCAATATTATCTCTGTTGTCCAGCAGGATGCCTACCTGTTCAATACAACCATCCGTGAGAATATCCGAATAGGTAAGGCCAACGCGACTGATCCGGAAATAAAGGATGTTGCAAGAAAAGCATGCATTCAGGACTTTATCGCCTCACTACCAGATGGATATGATACAATGCTCGGTGAACGTGGTGCAAAGCTTTCAGGGGGTCAACGTCAGCGTATTTCTATTGCACGTGCATTACTTAAGGATGCACCGATTCTGATTTTAGATGAAGCAACCTCGAACCTGGACTCTGAGAACGAGCAAGCCATCCGAAACGGTATTGATAATCTAATGAAGGGTCGTACAACACTTATTATTGCTCACCGTCTCTCAACTATAGTCACTGCAGACAGGGTTATAGTAATGGATCATGGGCAGGTGGTTGAAAACGGAACACACACAGATCTGATGGATGGAGAGGGTATGTATGCACGGATAATCAGTGTGCAGCGTAATGTGATAAATGAAGAATAAAGTAAGATGTAGTAAGCTAAATTCGTTGGGTAGACAAAACAAAAAGGTTATTACACATTAGTTAATACTTAGATGAATAATCGTGTGAAATAATGATACAAAAGAATTAATAAATAGCCAATCCAGCCGCTGACTTTCAATCGGCATCGGCGCCTGAATCAGCTAATATTTAACATATCACGAGGTAAGCGATATGCATTATTACATAACAAAACATAATATAAATAGGTTAGCATGTCTTCTGACTGCAACTCTGATACTGACATTCTGCATTATGATAGTAAGTGCAAAGACTGTGAAGATTAGAGGTACTCCTGGATCTGTAGAAGCGGGATCGACTATGTTTCTGAATGGATTCAACTTTCCTGAATTGATCTTATAGCATACAGGAATAACATTGAAGGGATTAAGTTCAGTCCATTGGACACATGTGCATATAGTTTTGAAGAGCTGGAATACCCCATATAACGCCTATCAGTTCTACCAGGCGTAAGGTACGTGTTGGTAGGTCGAATAAAGGATTAAAATTAGGTGATTAGATGGAAAAAGACACCGATGTCAAAAAAATTATGGCTGAAGAGAGATGGAATAAAAGAAATGCCAGGGCCTACGAGAGATTCATAAAAGTGACACCATCAGATGATGAACAATTCTGGGAAGATGCTATTGTTAACACACCTATAAATAAAAATGCAGTTATCCTCGATTTAGGAACTGGTACTGGTTTTCTCGCAAGAATAATATTAAAAAATGGCTTCAATGTTCTTGGATTAGACCTTTCAAAAAATATGCTAGCAGTAGCAAAGAAAAAAGCGCCAGAAACTTTTTTAGTTCGTGGTGACGCGGAGAACATACCGTTAAAAGATAGCAGCGTAGACCTTATTGTCAGCAGATGGGTTTTATGGACACTTCCGCATCCATGGGAAGCTCTTGAAGAGATTGTGAGAGTTTTAAAACCAGATGGAAGAGTCATACTATGTGATGGAGATTCGAAGAATACCCCAAAATCTGCTGTTATTTTCGGAACAATCCGAAGCTTTTTCAAGGATATACTCATCGGATGGCGATTACCCACATGGAAGCGGGTGTATAAGAAGTTGGACCCACACCTGCCACGATGGGATTATGAACAGATTAGTGAAAAGTTAAGAGATCTTGGAGTTGAACAGATAAAAGTTGTTCATGACATCAATAAAAGAAATGGTCTTCTGCATAAACATATATTTCACTCCGAATGGGAACAATTTATCGTTTTTTTCAGTAATAAAAGGTGATATGAATGATGAAAATAAAATTAAACACTATAGGAACATGGATAGCATTAGTAACAATTTTGGGTGTTATAGCATTCTCCGGATGCATGGACAAAGAGGGAACTAATACTGAGAAAATCGAAGTAGAAAAAAATTCAGGAGCTCCGCAAGAGCTAACAATAGGATCTCCGTGGGCGCCAAAGGCGATAAATCCGTATTCGGGTGGATCATATATTCTACAAAGAAATTGTATAGTTGAAACCTTAGTTAGCATAGATTATAAGGGAAAACTTGCACCAGGGTTAGCGGAATCCTGGGAGGTGTCAGAAGACGGACTGGCATGGACATTTCACTTAAGAAAGAGTGTCAAATTTCATGATGACACACCATTTAATGTAGATGCTATGAAATCCTCTCTTGAAAGAGCAATGGAAGAAGCTGCGGTATTTAAAAGTATACCAATAGCCTCAGTGGAAACAAAAGATGATCATACCCTTCTAATAACCACGAAAGAACCTTTTGCTCCACTTCCTGCTTACTTAACAAAGGGAGAATCAGCACCAATAAGCAGCAGTTCCTTTGATGAGAATGGTAAGTTTTTAGAACCTATCGGAACCGGACCATTCAAATTTGAGTCATGGAAACCAAAGGAAGAAATCAGATTAGTGAAGAATGATGACTATTGGGGCACAAAACCCAAATTAGATAAAGTTATCTACAAAGGTATTCCAGAAGCAATAACCAGGATAATGATGTCAAAAGCAGGCGAACTTAATATTGCACAAATTTTACCACCGGATGCCGTAAAAGGTTTAGAATCTGCTGACAATATTGATGTTTCTACAAAATCGATTGGAAGAGTACGGTTGATTGGATTTAATATGAAACGTGAGCCATTCAATGAGCTTAAAGTCCGAAAGGCAGTTAACTATGCCATTGATAGAGACGCTCTGGTAAAATATGTTTTGGAGGGTGTTGGAACTCCTGCCAGGTGTCTCTTTCCACCGGAATTTTACTGGGCAAATACTGACCTTAACGGTTATACTTATGATCCGGAGAAGGCACGCAATCTATTAGAAGAGGCTGGATGGATAGATACTGATGATGATGGTGTACTTGATAAAAATGGCAAACCACTCGAAATCACACTTTTGACATATACTGAAAGGGCTGCACTTCCACCAACCGCAGAAATGATCCAGAGCCAGCTTGCTGAAGTAGGGATCAAATCAGAACTCAAGGTCCTTAAATGTGATGCTGCAAGCGAAATGAAAAAGGCTGGAGAATTTGATATGTTTCTTGTTGGAAGAGGTTTGCTCTTTATTCCGGATCCTGATAGTATAATGATGGAGGATTATCACTCAATTCACGGTGTTGATGGATTTCTCTGGTATGGATATCATAATGAACGTGTGAATGAATTGATCGATAAGGGCAGGGTGACCATGGATATAGAGGAGAGAAAAGGGATATACGACGAGGTTCAAAAATTGGTGTTAGAGGATGCACCGATAGTATATTTGAACTATTATGTAAATATTGATGCTGTAGATTCAAGTGTTCATGGCTATCAGATGCATCCCAATGAATACAGTTTCCACCTGGAAAATGTGTACATCGAATAATCTCTATGAGTTGATTGAATGTTAGAGACGATGTATGAAATATAGTAAAAGGGAGTTAAACCTGAATGTTGGGATATACGGCAAAACGAATATTGATGTTATTTCCAGTTTTGCTAGGAATTTCAATGGTCACATTCCTGATTATGTGTTTCACTCCAGGCGACCCTGCAGAAATAACATTAAGAGCGTTGTTAGATACTGAAACGCCTCCAAAGGAAGCTGTATTGGAATTACGTGAAGAAATGGGTCTTAATGCTCCTATCCATGTTCGATATATTCGATGGCTTGATCGTGTATTGCATGGTGACCTGGGTTATTCCTTCCAGACTCACAGAAGCACCCTGGATGAAATAATGCTTGCACTGCCGATAACAATAAAACTTGCAATTGTCAGCATGCTACTCTCTATATTAATAGCCATTCCCATTGGAACAATTTCTGCCATCAAACAACATTCTTTAGTTGATAATATAGGCTTGATCGGGTCGTTATTAACGGTTTCGATACCAGATTTTTTCATTGCAATACTACTGATCATCATCTTTTCCTTACACTTCGATATTTTTCCTGTTGCTGGTTATGGAGGTGTTGAGTATTGGTTCTTGCCTGCGTTAACACTTGCGATAAGCATGGCACCCATCACCACCCGATTAACAAGAACGAGTATGTTAGAGGTGTTAAGACAGGATTATATCAGGACGGCAAGGGGGAAGGGTTTGGCTGAACGAATGATTATCCGAAGACACAGTCTGAAAAATGCGCTGATTCCTGTAATCACATATATAGGCCTCCAATTCGGATGGCTATTTGGAGGAACAGTTATAATTGAAACAATATTTGCGTTACCAGGAATCGGAAGACTCCTGGTTGAGTCCATATATACCGGAGATTTCTTAGTTACTCAGGGTTGTGTGCTGTTCATTGCAGCGATATTTGTGTTCATTAATCTTGTTGTCGATGTTTCTTATATATTCATTGATCCGAGAATACGATATGAAAGAGAGACATGAGAAATATGAAAAACAAGAGTATACTAATTGGTGGGTTAATTATCATTGTGTTAACCTTTACCACCGTTTTTGCGCCTTTCGTTACTCCACACGATCCTACTGAACAAAATCCGGAAGATCGATTATCGTCTCCAAATGATGAATACCCACTGGGTACTGATCATTTTGGAAGATGTATATTTAGCAGACTCGCATATGGCACACGAACCTCTTTAGTAATCGCAATTGCAGTGAGTGCGATTGTGGTAAGCATAGGCACAATTCTGGGGGCGATTGCTGGTTATTACCGCATGATTGATAACATAGTTATGAGATTTGCGGATATTGCACTGGCTTTTCCGAGCATTGTGCTCGCATTGGCGATTGTTGGTATGCTGGGTCCGAGCACCCCAAATATCATAATTGCATTGTCAGCAACAGGATGGGGAAAATATGCACGCTTAGTTAGGGGTACTGTATTATCTATAAAAGAGAAGGAATTCATCGAATCTGCGCAGGCACTTGGTTGCAACGATGCTTACATTCTGTTTCGTCATATTCTGCCAAATTGTTTAGCATCAATTGTTGTGGTAGCAAGCCTCGGCATAGGAGGGAAAATTATATCAATTGCCGGTTTAGGTTTTCTTGGATTAGGAGTGCAACCTCCAACCCCGGAATGGGGCACGATGATAAAGGGAGGATTGCCTTTGCTGCATGTAGCACCACACATAGTGATTTTTTCCGGATTGATGATAATGATCACCGTTCTGGCGTTTAATTTGCTGGCTGATGGATTAAGAGATACTCTAGACCCAAGGCTAAAGGACATGATGATGAAATGACCATCTTGATTTCTTTATGGAAAAAGGAGTACTGGAATGAGAACTTGTCAACCTTTGAACTATCTCCAAGGCATGTCATAGCTATTAGACGGGAAATGGAAGCATGGAAATTCTTACAGAAAAAAGAGGAGTTGTAATTATAAATATATTAATTTTTGTCAGAATAATAAACACAAAACGAAATGTTTATCACACATAAATCATACTTTCCTGAAAAGTAGTATGAAATTATGACAAACAAACTACAATAATAACAATTGAAAATCAACAATTTGCCAATCCAGCCGCTGACTTTCAATCGGCATCGGCGCCTGAATCAGCTAAAATTTAACATATCACGAGGTAAGCGATATGCATTATTACATAACAAAACATAATATAAATAGGTTAGCATGTCTTCTGACTGCAACTCTGATACTGACATCTTGCTGTATGTCAGTAAGTGCAAAGACTGTGAAGATTAGAGGTACTCCCGGATCTGTAGAAGCGGGATCGACTATGTTTCTGGATGGATTCAACTTTCCTGAATTAATTTACCGTATTGGTGATGATCTGTCTTATGAATGGTTGAATATCTCATTTGCAGAGAATGGCAGGATCAATAAAGGTGATGCATCGTATACGACAAAACTATATAAAAAAAGTCCAAAACGGGAGATCATGTTCATGGGAAGTAAGTATCATTCCCTTGATCCTGAGAATACCGATACACTTACAAAGATACTGAAAAGTTTTGGGAGTGACGATAAAAAAACAATGTCGTTAGGTGATATATGGGAACTAGACCAGAATTACACCCTCACCTTTGGCGGTATTGATCAGAATGGTGAAAAAGTGACAATGGAACTTGCAAAGAACAGTGATGTTGTTGAATTTACCGTAGTCGGATCAGGAGATACTTTTGAATACAAAACTGATTTTGAGAGCGTTGATGATGTTATACTCTTCACCTGTAAGGTTGATTCGGTTCTGCTTGGAACCAACTCCAGTATAGTCACACTAAAGACAGTCAGACATTACTCTGACACCCCACTAATACTTAACACTGAAGATGAATTTGGTGATTTTGAAATAACCTCCATTACCAATGATACGATAGAGATGAAGAATTCTAAAACGATTTCGTGCTCACTTGATAGAACAATTGATCTTCTGGATGACTGGATAAAGTTAAAAGTCTCTAGCAAGGGTTACTGGGGCCATGTCTATTCTGAAGAAACACTGGAGTGCCTAGAATGTCAAGAATGCCCGGAAGTATCTCTTATCGACGAATCCGGCAGTGCAAGTATAAATTCTACATCGGTGAATACTACTTTATCAACCAGTTCAAACAATGCAGAACCGGGTAGTGCTGGAATGGCGAAGGTTCCGGATGCAACTGCGACACCAGAACAGACCACAAAGTTGGCGACCGTAGAGAATGATTCCGGAATGTCACAGTCATCCTTACCCGGATTCAGTGCTGAATTAATGATCTGCATGTTTACGATTTTATTAATAATTATCAGGAGAAAATAAATGACAGATAAAAAAGTGCCCGACATCGTACGTGGTCACGAGATCTGGCTTGAACATGATATGCAGCATGTGCATATAGGAGAAACAGTTGAATGTAAAGTGCTTTACGGGCATAATATGGCAATCGATGGAATGGCCAATATTGAAGGCGTGAAAGCGGCTGTTTTTAATCCGCTAAATGAGAAACATGATCTTTCAGCAGAGTGCGAAGATGATTATCTTGTTCTACGATTTGATCCGGTTCATGATGGCTATCATATTATTTCAGTTGAGTATGATGCCGGTATATACACGGTCACGGATGATGGATGGCATAAAGGTCCGAAGAGCGATTACCAGAACGTGAAAAGCAGCGGTTGTTATTACCAGTATGCCAAGACCATCATTTCAGGGCATGGATCGAAAGATCTTAACCCGGTAATCGGACACGAGCTGGAAATAATTCCAATTGATTTCAGGCATTATCATGCAGGAGAAGAGATCGGACTGCAAGTATTATATGATGGTGTAGCACTCCCGAGAGTGGTGATAACTGCTGTGTTTAGCGGTAATGAAGATGATGTAGTTGAAAAGAGTACTGATTCTGATGGTAATGCACTAATAAAACTGGACAAATCCGGTAACTGGATGTTCAAGGTCAGACACGCTGATCAGGATAAGGGTATTGAAGACCAGTATGATGAAAAAGTGATCACTGCGATTTTCACGGTTATGGGGGTTCATTAAATTGGTGGATATGATGGAAAATAACACTGGAATATTAGTACTCGGACATGGCAGTTCACTTCCATTCAATAAAGAGGTTGTAAATACTGTAGCCGATATGATCGGAAAGTGCAATGAAAATACGATTGTTAAAACTGCATTTTTAAATATAGATACCCCAACCCTTCATGAAGGCCTAAAAAGCTTTGAAGGGACCGGGGTTAGCAGGATTGTAGCACTACCCTGTTTCCTGGCGCCGGGTGTTCACACCACAAAAGATATCCCGCGAGTTCTCGGGATCAAGGAAGGTGATAACCGGACTATGATCCGGGTTGGTGAAGAAGAGATAGAACTTGTGTATGCCGAACCACTGGGGGCAGATCCATGCATAGCAAGTTTAGCCTGCAGAAAGATTGAGGATGCACTCAAAGATCAAACAGGTATGCTGGATTATTCAGATGGGAAAATTCGTTTAAATCAGCATTAATTTCGGTGAATAAAAATGTATGATAATCCAGGAATAAAAGATACCATTAAACAGAATTGGGATGAATCTTCAAAAAAATATGATCAATCTCCGGGGCACGGGATACATACCAAGATGGAAAAAGAAGCATGGAAGAACCTCCTGACACTGGCAGTTGGATCTGGTAAACAGAAGATACTGGATGTTGGTACCGGCACTGGTGCCATGGCAATGGTTCTTGCTGAGATGGGACATGATGTCACAGGAATTGATCTGTCAGAGGGTATGTTGAACAGGGCAAAACAAAAGGCAAAGCAAACCAGTCTTCCTGTAGAATTTAAGATAGGAGATGCTGAAATACTGTCTTTTCCAGATAATACTTTTGATGTCGTGATAAACCGTCATCTGTTATGGACACTTCCGCATCCTGAAAAAGCCATAAAGGAATGGAACAGGGTATTGAAATTTGGTGGTCAGGTGGTAATCCTTGATGGAAATTTCAAGAATTACAGTCTGTACCGAAAACTCTGGCGTTATGGTATATCAGTGCCGCTGATTCTTATTACGGAACGAAAGAATCCATTGCACCAGAGATATAGCAAAGATCTTGAGCAGCACCTGCCAATGCGAAAGAGAGAGCGGCCACAGGCAGATATTGACCTTCTTAGCAGTGCCGGATTTCGGGATATCGGTGTAGTGAATGAAACGGTTGCAAGAACCTATTCGTTTCTGGATCATCTGAAATACGGCTACTGGGGCGGTCATTTTCTAATTAAAGGAATAAAAAAATAATATATGGTGATTTCTATGAAAAATAATTATAACTTTTTTAGCATTATTGTTATAGGTCTAATCTTGATCAGCAGCGCAATGATGGGATGTGTCGATGATTCTGATCAGGAATCGACATCAACATCCAGCTCAATAAAAACAGATGCAACATCCAACTCAATACAAACAGATGCAACAACCGGGACGAAGCAGATAGAACAGATATTGACACAGGGCTCGTATCGAGACTTTAAATCTGCTTCAGAAGGTAAGAACCTTGTCCTGGAGGCTCTCATAGCTGTAGATGAGTGGAGTAATCCAATTCCGGGACTTGCTGAATCGTGGGATATCTCTTCTGATGGGAAAACTTACACATTCAATCTGAGAAAGGACGTTGAGTTTCACGACGGAACGCAGTTCAATGCAGAAGCTGCAAGATTTTTCATCGAGTGGCAGGGGAAGAAGAAGGCGTACGGAAAGTATATAGATCGAGTAGAGATCGTAGATGATTATACTCTCCGTGTTTACCTCAATAAGTACTATTATAATTTTTTACGCGAGTTAGGTCAGCTTATCAGCCCAAATGCAGTGGAACCCGCAGGGGATGTGAACGGTAAACTCATAAACTATATAGGAACAGGTCCATTCAAGCTGGTGGAGTATAAGAAGGATCAGGAAGCTGTCCTTGAAAGGAATGATGACTACTGGGGAGAAAAGCCGAAACTTGAGAAGGTCATATGGAAGGTTGTTCCCGACCCTTACACTCAGGTTTTAGCGCTGAAAGCCGGCGATCTCGATCTGATCGGAGCTTCGGAGCATCATAGCTGCCTGCCCTATATCGAGATTGCGAAGCTCCAGAAAGACCCTGATTTTGAAGTCATGCTGCATTCCTACGGGCGCTATCAGGTCATTGATTTCAACTTTGAGCGGGAACCATTCGATGACGTCAGGGTGAGGAAAGCGTTTTGCTATGCGGTTGACCGGGAACTGATGGTTCGTACACTCTTTGCAGACTTGACCGATCCTGTATATGTGTTGGGTCCGCCTGCGCCTGATTGGGGACCTCGTGACATCGAAGGATATGTATATGATCCAGAGATGGCAAAGCAACTTCTGGCTGAAGCCGGCTGGAATGATACGGATGGTGACGGACTCCCGGACAAAGATGGAAAACCTCTTACATGCGAGCTTATAGTCCCATCAGGTGAGGCGAATGCCGATGTGGTCGCCGTATTCGTTCAATCCGAACTGAAGAAGATTGGTGTGCAGATGAAGGTTACCACCATGGAAAGCGGTGCTGCGTGGGAAATGCGAAAGAAAGGTGAGTTTGATTTGTTCGTGCACCATTGCTGTGGTGCAGCCACGATGGCATGTCTGGGCATAGGTGGTAAATATCATTCTGGGTATACGTGGGGAAATGGAGTGTATTACAGTGACGACCTTGATAAACTGATAGAAGAAGCCTTCACCACCCTTGATAAAACCGAGCGGAGAAAGACGTTTGACCAGATATGGGAGATATTGCACGAAGAGGTGCCTTCTATTCCGCTTTACGACATCACAAAGCCGGTGATATTTAGAAAGAACGTAAAAGGTTTTGAATTCGGACCGACTATATTTGATATGGATCTAAGTGACGTTGAGATCGTCGGACACGATACAGGAGTCGCTACCGCATCATCAGAGCAGGTGCTGACCCAGGGCTCGTATAAAGACTTTAAATCGGCTGCAGAGGGGAGGATCCTGGTTTTCGAGACTCTGGCAGGAGTAGATGAACAGGGAAATCCGGTTCCAAAACTTGCAGAGTCATGGGATGTTTCGTCTGATGGCAAAACGTACACCTTCCATCTGAGAAAAGGAGTTATGTTTCACGATGAAACACCGTTCAACGCATCGGTTGCGAAATTTTCCATTGAGTGGTCCGGAAAGAATAAAGCATTTGGCAGGTATATCGACCGGACAGAGATTGTAGATGACTATACGCTCAGAGTATACCTCACTGAATACTATCGCCCGTTTTTACTTGACATGGCAAGCGAGTTTGGTTGCAAAGTCGTCAGTCCCGGTGCAATGGAACCGGCAGGTGATGTAAACGGCAAACTGGTCAACTACGTTGGAACAGGTCCGTTCAAGCTGGTGGAGTATAAGAAGGATCAGGAAGCTATTCTCCTGAGAAACGATGATTACTGGGGAGAACAGCCGAAACTTGAAAAGGTTATCTGGAAGACAGTCCCTGACCCATACACCCAGGTTTTAGCGTTGAAAGCAGGGGAACTCGACCTGATCGGCGCTGCTGAACATCACAGTAGTCTACCATATATTGAGATTGCCAAGCTGAAAGAAGACCCGGATTTGGAGGTGATGTTGCATTCCTATGGACGCTATCAGGTCCTACGATTCAATTGTGAAAAGGAGCCATTCAGCGATGTTAAGGTAAGAACGGCATGTAATTATGCGATTGACAGGGAACTCATGGTCCGCACGCTTTTTGGTGACATTCCTGATCCGGCTTATCGCATATCAGACGCACGATTCAAGTGGGGTCCTTCTAATATCGACGAGAAGTACTACCAGTACGATCCTGCTAAGGCGAAGCAGCTTCTTGCTGAGGCTGGCTGGACAGACACTGATAACGATGGGGTATTGGACAAGGATGGAAATTCCTTTACCTGTGATCTTGTAGTCCCTGCCGGCGAGGCGAATGCCGATGTAGTAGCACCATTCGTGCAATCGGAATTGAAAAAACTCGGAATTGGGATGAATATCATCACCCTTGAAAGCGGCGCTGCTGGCAAACTACGAAACGAAGGAAAATATGACCTGTACGTGCATCATAGTGGATGTTTACCCTCCATCGCAGGCTATATAGAGATCGGGGGAAGGTATCACGCGGGTGGATGGCCATATGGCTACCAGATTGATACTATGGACGAGTTGATAGAGAGGGCATGGACCACTCCTGATGAAGATGAATGGAGAGCGCTCTGTGATCAGATATGGGAGATATTGCATGAAGAATCTCCATGTATCCCACTCTATGACATCACAAAACCGGTGGTATTCAGGAAGAACGTACATGGCTTCAGATTTGGACCGACTATGTTCGAGATGGATTTAACCGATGTGAAGATGGGTGAATAAAAATTAAGATAGGTATAGGTTCTATCGGTCGATAATATGATAAAGTTCATAGCCAAAAGATTGGCGATAGCCACCTTGATAATGCTTGGGGCTTCGTTACTTTCTTTTTCCCTCATCCACCTCGCGCCAGGCAATCCTGCTGAGGTTATAATCCGGGCAGAGATGGGAGAAGACCCCAGTCTTACGGAAATCGAATTCTTCTTTCAAAAATATGATTTGAATGACCCATTTTTTGCCCAGTGCGCACAATGGATGCACATGATTACACACGGCGACCTTGGAACTTCGTTCAGGACTGAAGAGCCGGTTCTGGTGGAATTTTTTGATAGGTTTCCAGCAACCCTTGAGCTGGCAGTAGCCGCTATGGCAATAGCGATACTGATATCAATTCCATTGGGAATCCTCTCGGCTATGAAACAAAACTCTATTTTAGATCACGGTAGCAGGCTTGTAGCACTGTGGGGTGTATCTATGCCCAATTTCTGGCTGGGTTTAGTTTTAATCTTATTTTTCTCTGTCAAACTGGATTGGTTTCCATGTTTTGGGTACGGGGGTGTAGAATACCTCATACTACCAGCTGTCACACTTGGGACCGGCATGACAGCCACTCTCATGCGATTGATGCGTGCAAGCATGCTAGAGGTTTTACGCCAGGACTATATCAGAACAGCAAGATCCAAGGGTTTGAAAGAAAGGGTTGTGCTATGGAAGCACGGTTTTAAGAATGCACTGATTCCGGTAATAACAGTTATGGGCATGCAGGTTGGTCATTTATTGGCTGGTGTTGTAATAATCGAGACAATATTTGCATGGCCAGGGGTAGGCAAATTTCTGGTTGATGGGATATACGCCAGAGACTACCCCGTAATTCAGGGTTTTGTTTTAATCATTGCATTGTTCTTTGTCCTATCAAATCTGGCAGTAGATATTTTATACACATATTTGGATCCGAGAATAAAATACGATGTAGAAAATGCGTGAAATGATGTCGATTGTTCAACACCTTAAAGAGGATAAACTGGCAGTGACCGGAGCAATGATTATCCTTTCTCTTACGATTATTGTAATACTTGCTCCACACATAGCTCCGTATGATCCAATAAAATTGGATCTGGAGAACCGCTTATCATCTCCGGATAGGAACCATCTGATGGGTACGGACAACCTTGGGCGGGATGTTCTAAGCAGGACCATCTGCGGGGCACGATTCTCGCTAGGTATGGCAACAGTTGTTGTTGTGATTGTCATGCTCCTGGGCATAGCGATGGGAACCACTGCCGGATACTTTGGCGGCGTGATCGATGGAATAATAATGCGGCTGGTTGATGTTTTACTGGCATTTCCGAATATAATCCTGGCGTTGGTTATTGCAGGTATTCTTGGTCCGTCTCTAACCAATGTTATGATTGCTCTTGCTGTAGTATGGTGGGTGGGTTACGCCAGAATAATTCGTGGTTCGGTTCTGTCTGTGAAAGAAAAGGAGTTTATAGAGGCTGCAAGAGCAATGGGCTGTACCGACTCATATATCGCGATTCGTCATATACTGCCAAACGTATTATCGCCGGTAATCGTTCTTGCAACTCTTGATATGGGGCACATCATACTCTCGATTGCAGCACTGAGTTTTCTTGGGTTGGGTGCACAGCCACCGATACCTGAATGGGGCACAATGCTCAATGAAGGAAGACCGTTTATGGAGACCGCTCCGCATCTGATGATTTTTCCGGGATTGATGATCATGGTGACGGTATTAGCATTCAATTTCCTTGGGGATGGTTTGCGGGATGCGCTTGATCCAAGGATGAAGGAGGACGCGATAAAATGATATTGCTAAGTATACAAAACCTAAAAGCTCATTTTCACACTGAAGACGGTGCAGTAAGAGCAGTAAATGGTGTTGACATGGATATCGAAGAGGGTGAAAAGCTGGGATTGATAGGAGAGACCGGATGCGGCAAGACTGTACTGGGTCTTGCTATCTTGCGCTTGCTTTCTGAGAACACTACAGTTGAAGGTAGAATCCTCTACAAGGGGCAGGATCTTTTAACAATAAGTGATCACGAGATCCGTAATATCAGAGGAAAAGAGATTGCCATGATCTTTCAAAACCCGTTATCTTCGATGAACCCGGTTCTTACAGTGGGGACGCAGGTTGTCGAACCTGTAGAATTGCACCAGCACCTGAAAAAGCAAGACGCAATGCAAAGGGTTATAGAGATGTTAAAATCGGTGAAAATACCATTACCCCAAGAACGGGTTAAGGAATATCCTCATGAGTTCAGCGGCGGGATGAGGCAAAGAGCAATGATTGCAATGGGACTTATCTGTATGCCGTCGCTTATCATCGCGGATGAGCCGACAACCGGGCTGGACGTCACGATACAGGCGCAGATAGTGGAATTAATGAAAGAAGTATTAAGAGATTCCGGGACTTCCATGTTACTAATCACTCACGATCTCGCTGTTGCAGCCGAGCTATGTGATCATATTGCTGTGATGTATCCGGGTGAGATTGTAGAATATGCTAGTGTCAGGGACCTGTTCAAAGATCCCAAACACCCGTATACCCGGGGTTTTCTTGATTCTCTTCCAGGCAGGGGTTTAAAACCTATAGCAGGTATTAGCCCGAGTCTGATCGATCTTCCAGCTGGATGCAAGTTCCATCCGAGATGTTCACTGGCAACAAAGAGGTGCAGGAAAGAGAGGCCTGAACTAATAGAAGTTGGAAAAAAGCATTATGTGAGGTGTTTTCTGTATGATTGAAGTGTGTGGATTAAAAAAATATTTTCAAACCGGCGGAATGTTTGGAAAAAAGTATATAAAAGCTGTTGATGGTATGAATTTCGAAATTGAAAAAGGGGAATCTCTTGGTCTGGTCGGCGAGAGTGGGTGTGGAAAAACGACTGTTGGAAGGTTGATCCTACGACTGGTTGAGCCAACGCAGGGAAAGGTGATCTTTGACGATACGAATTTATTTGAATTGAGCAAAAAAGATCTCAGAAAAATGCGCAAGAAGATGCAGATCATATTCCAGAACCCGGATGCATCTCTCGATCCGAGAATGCGTATTGGAGACTGCATCGCAGAGCCTCTGAAACTGTATAGGGTAGTAAGTAAGGACAGAATGAATGATAAGATCATGCAACTGATAGAAACTGTCGGGTTAAATCCTGAACATGTGAATCGATATCCTCATGAATTAAGTGGAGGTCAGAATCAACGTGCTGTGATTGCAAGGATCCTGGCAATAAATCCTGAGTTTATCGTTGCCGATGAGCCGACTTCGGCACTGGATGTAAATGTGCAGGCACAAATACTTCACATAATCAGGCATGTGAAAGAGAAATTCGGCCTGACATGCCTGTTCATCTCTCATGATCTGGAGGTGATAAAGATAATGACTGACCGGGTCGCTGTGATGTATCTCGGGAAACTGGTTGAAATTGGAAAAACCGACCAGATATTTAACGATACAAAGCATCCGTATACCAGGGCGTTATTATCTGCCATACCTGTGGTTGACCCTGATGTCAAACGAAAGAGGATCATACTTAAAGGTGATATGCCAAATCCGATTAATCCACCATCGGGGTGCAGATTTCATACCAGATGCCAGTACAGTGAGAAAATCTGTGAGATAGATGAGCCAGCTCTTATCGGAAATGGTCATAAAGTTGCATGTCATCTACAATGATAGAAGTCAGGAATTTAGTAAAAAAATATGGAGATTACACTGCTATAGATGGGATCAACTTCAAAGTTCGAAAAGGCGAGATCTTCGGATTTTTAGGACCAAACGGAGCTGGCAAGACCACGACAATAAATATACTGGCGGGCCTGTCCCTTCCAAGCTCTGGTGTAGCAATAATAGCCCGACAAGATGTTACAAAACATCCGATCGGATGTAAGAAGAGATTAGGCATAGCAACACAGGATGCAAACTTTGATCATCATCTGAATATCAAGGATAATCTTTTTTATCAGGGGTTATTGTACGGCATTTCGCGAAAAGAACTTAAAAAAAGAGTGGATGCTGCACTTCGCTGGAGCAAACTTGAGAAATACTCAAAGAAACGGTTTCATCAATTATCAGGAGGAATGCAAAGAAGGCTTGTCGTGGCACGAGCAATGCTATCTGACCCCGAAATCATATTATTGGACGAGCCTACTACAGGGCTTGATCCGCAGTCAAGAAGGCAGGTATGGAAGTATATAAAAGATCTTAAAGAGAAAAAAAAGACAGTTCTTCTTACTACTCATTATATAGAAGAAGCAGATATTCTCTGTGACAGGATCTCCATTATTGATCATGGCAGACTTATAGCCTGTGGTACACCAGATGAACTCAAAAGGATACTGGATAACGATATTGTGATTGATATAAGTTTGAATCCTGAAGTTGTTAGTGAACACATCGAAATGGATCTGAATAATATATCCGGTGTTAATCATGTAACAATAAGAAATAATGGAATAAGGATTGGGGTAGGTAACGAGGCAGTTATTGAGCAGGTGCTAAGCAGTATAATTAAAAAAAAAAATAGAATAAATGGAATTAATATTATTCATCCAACTCTTGAGGACGTTTTTCTGCATTTGACAGGTAGGGAAATGCGATGAATACAAGGATGGTTAAAACATTGCTCGCGATCTGGGAGCGTGAGATGTACGAATATATGAATAATCTGCATGTAAATGCCTTGCGTCTTGCCGTGGAGCCTATGTTGTTTATTTTTATCTTTGGAATGGGACTTGGCAATCGAGTGGATATGGGTAATGTAAGTTACATAGATTTTTTAGCGCCGGGTATACTGTTTATGGTTGTGACAAACAATAGCTATATGACCATATCAATGAGGCTGATGATTGCCCGGGATTGGGATAAAACATTAATTAATGCTCTAACTGCTCCGGTAAAACCTTTTGAGATCGTCCTTGGCTACATATTAGCAGGAATAACTCAAGCACTGGCAGCAGCTGCGATATTTATTTTATTAATGAGCTTTTTTTTGGGAATTTCATTTGGTTGTATACCTTTGTTAGTGTTATTTATAGTAGCGATCGCAGCATTTTTTTCATCTCTCGGAGTTGCAATAGCTATGTGGCTGGATAATCCGCATCATCTAATGGTTGTAACCTCTCTTGTTGTCATGCCAATGAGCTTTTTTTGCGGGATATTTATACCGGTTACTGATCTTCCGGAATGGATACAGCCTGTTATAAATATAATTCCACTAACAAAGGCGGTGCAGGGAGCAAGGACAATCGCATTAGGCATTAATGATGCGTATATATTGCAATATTTGATATATATCATAATATGTACAATCATTATATTTTCAGTTAGTATATATATATTCAAGAAAAAAATAATTATTTGAAAACCAGGTTTTTATCATGCACTGGACATATATTTCTGTATTATAAGATAAATGGTTTCTGAAAATACTGCGATTTCTGCGTTAAAAAATACCCAAAAATTCCTTAAGTGCAGATGACTTGTGAGGGATCTTTGCATCTATTACTTCTATGAATGCATACATATCTTCCTCATCCAGACCTCTGATATCCTCCTTTGCCTCCAGAGCCAGATCTAAAAGATATTCCAGCTCTTCTAAAGTTAGCTTCTCTATCCTTTCCTTGAAATCTTCGCTGGATGAGGCTATTTTATGCGATACAGGCCGCAGGATAAAAAGATATTGGTGTCCCTGTGGAGAGATCAAGTTGCCTTTTAGTTCAGGAGCCAGTTTGTTGAAGATATTAATATCTTTTTGGGTAAATTCTCTTGACATATTGATCTATTGGTTTTGATAGTATATCAAGTATAACTTGAATCGAAAATACTTTGTATTTTCTAATCTTCAGCTTCTTCGAAGCTTCAGTATCGAAATCGAAAATGCTCACTCTGTTCACATTTTCTAATCTTTAGCTTCTTCGAAGCTTCAGACGAAGATTCTACGAATCTTCTAATCCTCCATTTCTTGAAATACAGGTGAAACCATGTGATTTTGAGACCATATGGCGGCGCCTGTAACCCCTATAAAGGTATCGGTTGGCCTGGATGAAAAAAAATGGGTATATAAATTAGTGAAGTACTGAATTTGATTGCTTCTGATAAAAATAAAGCAGATAAGAAAAAATATTTATACTATCAACATAATAATAGTTTTAATAGTGTTTTTCTCAAATAACACATACAAGCATCTCAACTGTGGTGGTACTAAATGTACGGCGATTTTCGTGTAAGGTCTGAAGATCAGTTTGTCGCCAGAGTTCAAGGGGCGGCACAAAATAAAATCCTGATACGAAACAGAGCCGACCATGCAGCCAGTACAATAGCAACAGGTCAAAACTCATCGGACATCACCTCCATATCGCTTCCGAAATGGGGAGGTGAGATTCACGACATTGGCGAGATACTTACGGTTAATCCTGTTACAGGCACTGGATATCTCAATGTCCCAATCTTTATGACACCCGGCCGCTCTGGCTTCGACCCACAACTCTCGTTTTCATATGACTCGGGCTCAGGCAACAGACCCTTCGGCTTTGGCTGGAGCCTCTCGCTGCCATCTATCACCCGTAAGACCGATAAAGGCCTGCCTAGATACCAGGATGCAGATGAATCCGATGTTTTCATTTTATCTGGTGCTGAAGACCTGTTGCAGCGAAATGATTGGATGTTCGAAACGGTCTTCGACTATGGAGAATACTATTCTCAACAGTTTACCATACATGGCACGGTAACGCGGTCTGACGGTACCCCTCTTTCCGGTGCTACGGTCCGGGCTGTTGACTGGGACCGATCCGGGGAAGATCCCCCGGGGGAAGACACTACCCAGTCTGATGGTCGGTATGAGGTGGAACCATGACCTGGGGTTGGAAACTTGCAACCAGCGTCGATGACGCAATTGCCTTTCTGAATGGCGTTGCACCCTATACATCGCCTGTGAGCACGGCGCGCATTTGCGTCATGTGGAAGGATAATCATCCTGAATTCTACATGTTCTACCAGAGCACCAAGAAGCAAACCGGCGGCTGGGGATGGAAGTTAGCCACTGACCCTGACGATGTCCGGCACTTCATGAACGGATCAGGAAGTTATGCGTGCCCTGTCAGGGAAGCACAGATTGCTGCTTTCTGGAAAGAGAATCACAGAGAGTTCTATGTCTTTTACAAGAGCCCTTCTCCAGGTGAGCACATTGTTGCCGATTGGGGCTGGAAGTTAGCCTACGATACATCCGATGCTTTGAACTTTCTCAACGGGACAAACGGCTACAGTCACCCTGTGACTTCCGCCCGGATCACAGCGCTGGAACATGCTGGCCAGAAGCAATTCTATATCTTTTACCAGCGAACAGCAGATGGTGAACCGATTGATAACTGGGCATGGAAGCTGGCCACGAAAGCAGACGATGCCCTGAACTTTGTGAATGGCTCAGGCGCCTATAAACGTCCTGCAAAAGGATTCGAGATCGGTTCCTTCTGGACAGGCAAAGATAGCCGCTTTTATATCTTCACCAACCAGGGGACGAAAATATGGCTTCAAAGTCCGCTTGAGAATGAACGATTTGTGCAGGGCGAATCCGTGCATCTTGGCGCGCTGGTTACAGGCGAGCAGCCGGTAGATTGCAGTGCGTTGAGCTGGTCGTCCAATATGAACGGCCTTCTTGGCAGTGGGCCGCATGTTGTGGTGGACCGACTCTCTCCAGGCACACATACGATCAAGGTCACGGGCTACACACAACTGTCAACAAGAACAGTGCGGATCTTTACCGACCTTGGCGCCTTCTACCAGGCCCAGCCTTCACAGGCAGAAATTGACCGTATCAACAGGGATCTGGCTTTACGATGGATCGACGGCACCGGATTGGAAGAACAGTGGAATGCATATCCATCCATTTTCGATCAGCACTCGACAGACCCATCCAGGTTTGTTATCTATGCCAAACTCGATGTCCTGCGTCATCAGGACTTTTCTGAGCCGCTGCCGTTCACTGATGGGATGGCGATCTACGAACGCTTTATAAACTTTGTACACTCCCTGAACCTGCGGCTTGATTGTAATTTCAACACTGGCGGGGGTGGGCAAGAATCGCTTGCCCGGTCTTTGAGCGTCTGGGATGGTCGATCGTCAGGCACAGCAGACGCCCCGGATGCCTGTAAGAAGCCCTTCTCCAATCCGACACTTTACCCATATGTAAATCCTCTCTACTTGCTGATCCATGAGGAGAGACACAACGAACCCGATGATCCCCGCCACGTAATTGTGGGTGATACACAAATGGATCCCTGCCTGGAGGGAGGGAGCGGACACGCCTGGGCTGCTATGTACACAATGTGGGTCTACAAGTATGGCAAGTATGATCCGGCGACGATCAGGGAAGACGCAAAACAGATCGCCAGGAGTTTGCTGAAGGGACGCTTTGCTTCAAAACCCACTCACTCTGATCCGAAAGTGCAGGCAATTATTGATGAGTTGATGCAATCATAAATCTAGATAAAAAAATTCGTGCAGACCTTGATCTCCTTACAAATTTGTACTCAAAACTCGTGGAAAAGCTAATTCCAGAAGAAGAACCTGAAGCCGAAGATTTAAAGGCAATACATAGCATTGATAAAATAGCTTCAGAATCAGAACTTCTAAAGGTATTTGATGCATGACTTTTGAAATAATAATCCGGAAACGATGATGGTGATGCTATCTGGTACTGGTATGAAATTCCAGACAAACTTTTTTACTCCTGAATCTCAAAACCTTGCCAGGTTCTAGGCTGATATGAACTTTATGGTTGTTGGAATTGATTATCCCGAAACCCTTGTAGATTATAACTCGAATGAAGAATATAAAATAATGAAAAATTGGAATATAAAAAAATATGTAAAGGATATTAGAAAAGCGGTAAGGTTTTCCCAGAAAAAAACTGCGATTGACCAGTATGGCATAACAGGTCATAGTTTTGGAGGGATTCTTTCGCTCGCATATGCGTCTAATTTTCAACATGATATAAATCTTCAATCAATAGTGGTATTGGAAAATGGACAGTTTGACCCTGAAACTGAACCAGATAAAGTAGAAAGAGCAATAAACGACTCTAACGCTTTGCGTCAAGATATAAAAAATGGTTATGTCAATGGAATATGGGATGAGTATTTGAGCTAGCTCTAACGTAAGGCATGGGAAGAAGACCCGAGTGTGCAAGCTGAGATTCAAAAAGCCAATGTTACATATCAGGTTTAAGAAGATAAAGATTTTAAATGAAGGCAACCATTGATGTTATGTAATCCCACATGGAAGAAAACAAGAAACGAACAGAACTCAAGATATCGGGTATGAGTTGTGCAATATGCGCTACGACCATAGAAAAATCCATATTGAGTCTGGAAGGTGTTTCTTATGCGCAGGTGAACCTTGGGACCGAGACTGCCACAATAGAGTATGATTCTACAAAAATAACACTAACCGACATAGAGAAAGCAGTGACAGATGCAGGGTATGAGGTGATCAATAAGGCAGTTAACCTGAAAATAGGAGGGATGACCTGCGCTATGTGCGTAAAAACGATTGAAAATGCTCTTGTAAGACTGGATGGAATTATCAGTGCCAATATCAATCTCGGCACTGAAAAGGCATATGTCACCTACAATCCCGGAATAACAACAGTAGCTGAAATGAAAAAAGCCATCGAAGATGCTGGCTATGAATATCTTGGGATAGAGGAAGAAGATACCGGGGATCTGGAAGAGATCGCAAGGGAGAAGGACTTAAGAAATAAACGAAAACGGTTCATGGTTGGTTTTGCCGTAGGAATCCCGTTAATGATCCTTATGCATCTTCCAGTCGATTTTCCATTCTCAATGGCATATTTTATGCTGGTGGTTTCTACTCCTGCATTCGTTTATGTCAGTCATCCGATATTTATTGCTGCATATCGCGCCCTTAAGAACAAGAACCTCAACATGGATGTAATGTACTCGATGGGAATAGGGGTTGCATTCATATCAAGCATTATGGGTACTTTTGAGATTGTGCTCACAAGAGAATTTTTATTTTATGATACTGCAGTTATTCTTGCTTCGTTTCTCACAATAGGACGATATCTGGAGGCTAAAGCAAAAGGGAAAACATCCCAGGCCATAAAGAAATTGATGGGCTTGCAGCCAAAGACTGCTGCTGTTATCCGCGATAATAAGGAGATTAAGATACCGATAGAGGATCTCCTGATCGATGATATAGTAGTCGTCAAACCCGGAGAGAAGATCCCGGTGGACGGCCCTGTCGTCGATGGAGAGAGTTACGTGGACGAGTCGATGATAACAGGAGAGCCCATTCCTGTTCTTAAGAAGAAAGGTGATAATCTTGTCGGTGGAACGCTTAATAAGAACAGCATAATCAGATTCGAAGCCAGGAATTGTCCCGGATCATAAGACTGGTAGAGGAGGCGCAGGGTTCAAGACCTCCTGTACAGAGGATTGCTGATCGAGCAGTAAGTTATTTTATTCCTGTCGTTCTTGCAATCGCAATTCTTTGTTTTATTTTCTGGTATTTCATTTCAGGTGAAACATTGCTCTTTGCACTGACCACACTGATCACTATACTTGTTGTCGCATGCCCCTGCGCTCTCGGGCTTGCCACACCGACTGCTGTTACTGTTGGTATAGGTCGGGGTGCCGAACTCGGCGTTCTAATTAAGAATGGTGAAGCCCTCGAGATATCTGAAAAACTGACAACGATTGTATTTGATAAGACTGGAACGCTCACTCAGGGAAAACCTGATGTTACTGATATAATTAGTATAGGAATTGACGATAAAGAACTCTTGAGGATGGCAGCAAGCGTTGAAGCGAATTCACAGCATCCTCTCGCAGAGGCGGTGGTGCTAAAAGCAGAGGAAATGGGCATTGAGATAGAACAAAGCAAGGATTTTGATACTTTCCAGGGAAAAGGTGTAGTAGCTAAAGTAGAGGGAAAAGAGGTGCTTGTAGGGAATAGAGCACTTGTTAGTGAGAGAAATATTTCGTACTCAGAGGATTTCGAGAAAGAGATACTCAGACTTGAAGACGAGGGGAAGACAGCAATATTGATCGCCATTGATGGCGAGATATGTGGAACGATCGCTATAGCTGACAAATTAAAGGAGTGGACAAAGGATGCGATTAAAGAATTTAAAAAGATGAAATATGACGTGATCATGATCACGGGCGACAATGCAAGGACTGCAGATAGAGTTGCAGAGCAGATAGGGATTGAGAATGTGTTCTCTGAGGTGCTGCCGCAGGATAAAGCAGGCGTTGTAAAGGAGCTTCAGGAAAGTGGAAAGGTAGTGGCATTTGTGGGTGATGGTATTAACGATGCACCGGCACTTGCACAGGCAGATGTGGGTATTGCAATAGGAAGCGGCACGGATGTAGCGATAGAAAGCGGTGAGATCGTACTTATGAAAGACGATCTCATGGACTGCGTTTGCGCAGTGCAATTGAGCAAAAAGGTGATGTTGAGGATCAAGCAGAACATATTCTGGGCTTTTGCGTACAATATGGCTCTCATTCCTGTTGCAGCAGGAGTACTTTATCCGTTTTTTGGAATTACGTTTAGACCTGAGCTCGCAGGGCTTGCAATGGCTATGAGTTCTGTGACTGTGGTGGCCCTTTCCCTTATGCTGAAAAAGTATGTTCCACCGGCAAAGAAAAGAATTGAAACGAGGTGAAATGGATATATTATTCGGAGATACTAGTGTCAAGTCAACATTCAAGTGTCAGATTGTGAAGGATATATGTCATATGACACTATTATAAAATTAACCACAGATAAACACAGATGAACACAGATTTGTTGATGAGGTCATAGAAGCTATATTTTTCAGGGATTTTCGTATCTGTGTTTATCTGTGGCTATCATTTTCGCCCTCTGAGAGGAAAAAGGAACCGCAGATAAAAGTTGCAATGAATTTCAATTATCTGGCAGGAATAGATATAATCTGATTTTCTTGATTTATCTGCGTCTTAAAAATCACAGGAAAATGGGACCGTGTTAGATTACATATCTTGCGATGTTACATGGTTGACTCGACACTAGTAAGTGTGAAATTATAGTATTAGTGATGGAGAGGAGATTTATAACCAGAATCTTCAGTGTTCATCTTGAATCCTTCCTCTTTACAAGATAGTAATACATCACCCCACCTATAAATTGTACAAAGAAGATGGCAAGGCACCATATTAGCTTATCATACTTGCCTCCGTTTGGAAAGCGCTCGATCGGTCTTTGTAGACAGTCTATCAGCATCCAGAACCAGAAGGCAAAGGCTGGTGCGATAATGAAGGTGCATATTCCGATTGCTACTGTTGTTATTTCCATCATAATTTCATCATCTCTCTTGCACTCGCAAAGTAGCGCTCATCAGCACTGTAAGCAGTGTGGATGCGTGTTTCGTCAATATCTCAGTTACACGCTTTCCAGATATTTTCTCGTGTTTTGCGGACATCATCTACTATCGGATCAATCCATTAATTTTCATCGTCTCTGGTTATAAATTCCTCAGTCATCCTCTACCCCCACCTCCTCGTTCGTGCAACCGCCAGCAATCCTAGCACCACAATCGCTGCAAACGCTGTGAATGCCGGTACTGCGTAAGAGAATGCGCGATCTGATGCAGACGTCTCAGAAACTGGCGATGATCCCACAAACGAGATCTCTATCGCGCTCTTCTGTTTTCCGAGAAAGACCGCCTCGAGATCATATACGTACTCGGTGTCGCCCACCCTGTACGTAAAAGAAGGATGCGTCCGGTTTATAACCTTCCCGGTTTTCTCATACTCGTTTCGTTCAATCTCAATCCAGACCCCCTCACCGTCCTGATCGATCTGTTTGCAGAGCAGTTTAGCGCCTCCGGATAGTTCTACAGGCACGCCCAGCCCGACCATTATGTACTTGGATCGATCCGGCACAGATGATACATCAAAATCAGAGTGTCCCGGGTTAATCTGAGAAAATTCCACGAGTTTTCTCTCTGCTACGGTAAACCCTGTGTTCACCATCTCACCGTCTTCCAATATTATCGGCGTGTTCATGAGTTTTACCTCCCCGGTAAAAACCCGATGTACTCCGTAGCAGCCCAGCATTCCAATTTCAGCATCCTCGTAGGTAAAATATTCACCTTCATACAGGATATGGCTGTACTGTACCGTTCCGTTTTTCGAGAGTTCGATCCATGCCGCACCATCTGGCAGATCGATGTCGGTACATCGAAGAGTTATGCCGCCGCCGATGTCCTTCTGCTCATCAAGATCGAGTATAAAATTATCCTGGAGTCTATGTACATTGTTAAAGTCGATGATGGACTGGTTGATGAGTAGATCAATAGACGAGAGTTCGATCAGGTCATGCTCGATGCCGCGGAATATCGCATCGATTCGGTACGCTACCCATTCGTCAGAGCTGTTCTTGTACACGATCTGAGTGTCTTCTGTCACGATGTGGCTAAACGCTACCATGCCATTCTCCCTAACTTCGATCCATACTTTGTCCCCGTTCACGCCCATCATCCTGTGCAAGATCTCTGTGCCATCACTAAGATTGTAGCATTCGCCCATGCTAAGCAGGATGCTGTTGGCTCGAGTTCCGGGACTGCGCAGATCGATGCCGGATGGATCGACGATCGGTGAAATCATTGTCATGTTGGTTTGAGTGCCATGGAATATCGCATCGATTCGGTACGTCAGTAAATCAGAATCGTTTTCGTAAACGATTGGATCACCCTGTTTCAGGATGTGGCTGTATTGGACATCATTGTCTTTTTCAAGTTCGATCCATGCTGAATTGCCATCTCTGGTGATATCCTTGCAGACCGCTGTAAGTCCGTCTGCATCCAGTGGAGCGGGCACGCCGACAACGAGTGTGCCGTTGAAGGGGGTGGTTTCGGCAGATATTGCCGGGATGGTTATCAGGATCAGTATTGCAGCCAATGGTATCCACTTCAAATTAGAGGGTAACTGGCACTATTTCAAATCGAAAAGCAACATTACAAGTAGATTGGTAATAATTCCAAGATTAATATGATTTTCATCACTTTACCCG
>JAIOQW010000352.1 GCA_021108405.1 Methanosarcinales archaeon | reverse complement strand
TGAAGGAGATATTTTGAAAATTGTTTCTGATGAAGATGATGCAATTATTGGATCCGCAGAAATGATTTTTCCAAATGTTGCGCATTCTTTCTGTGTTTTTCATCAATTGGAAAATGTTACTAAGAAATATCTTGATGAATTTAAAGATATTAATGAAATTCCTTCGGATGAATTAAAATTATATGGACTTGCAAAGAATCTGATACTTGCTGAAACAGCTATTGAATCGGCGATATGCTACCAAAATATTTTAAAAATTGCCTCAAGTATGGAGTTATTAAAAGCATTTAACAAGGTAATTTCTTACATTAAAAACACAATGGCAAAAATAACGAATAAAGTAGGCGTTGAGGTTTAAAAAATTAAATCACCATACCATGAACACATATCAAATCATTTCGATCCGGATACTATACAAATGATCGATTAGGATTAATTTCTATTTAAGTTCATCCCTCATCATTTGCTCATATTTCGCAGCAACACTGCCTTTTTCCTGTTGTGATGTCCTGCGTTGCACTTCCCTCACACCGATATCCGCATTAGTAAACAGATACTGATGATATGCCACCAGCAATACACCCAGGCACATGATCAAAGCACCGATCCATACAAAACTAATAAGAGGAATTTCCTTAACCACAAAAAGATAACTGTTCCCTGTCCTTCCACCGTATTTTACATGATACGACGTTAATAGATTTTCATCATCCATTATCTTCGTCCATTCAACATCATCAAGATGCCCGTCCAGGTTCTCATCATGAAGTTCAGTCCAATAAAGTACCTCACCGGATGATATCAATTTACTGCCTTTATAGAGATTAACATGATAAGCATACTTTGTAAGATCCTTGACCATACGATCATTAGTACTCTGAGTATGAACCAGGTTACCATTCTCATCCGGAATCAACTGCAAACCCATTGGCTTATCGCTGCAATCTTTTGTTGTCCCGTAATCGTCAAGGTGTGCAGTATTGATATCAATAATATCACCCAATTCAGATTCATCATAACTGAACCTGTAAGTAAGATCAAAAGACTGGCTGGTTATCACTCCGAGCAGTAACATGATCGTACCCAGATGGATCAAAGTTATTCCGGCAGGCTTGATCATTTTCTTTTTATCTTTTATACTACGAATATCTATAACAAACCTATAAACTATAGCTGCCAGTGCAAAAATAAATACAGGAACAAAACTAAGCAGTGACAGGCTGCCCAGCATTTGAGTAAATCCGGAAGCTGATCCGTAGAACTCACTGGAATGGTTTATCACATCAAATTCAGGTCCCGGTGAAAAACATGCAAGTATCATGCTAAGCAGCAGAACAACACCTGCTATACTAATATACTTCTTTGCACCGATCCTTTTTGTTATTGCTTTAAACGGCAAACATATACCTATCAAGATCAGCAGTATCATAGTGAACGGATATGTCAGGGTATTAAAGAATTCCCTCTGCGTCGGGTTTGCATTCTGGTCCAGTACAATATTAGAAAAAATAGGTGCAGAGATGCCAAAAAACGCAATAAAAGTAAGTATCACGAACAATATAGCGCTCAGGTCAAATACATGCGATTCGCTCAGGAGTGGTTTCCCCTCTCCTTCTTCGTCCTGGATATCCTTTATCTTCTTAAATGTAAGGATAAGCACCACAGCCAGCGATATAACAGTAGCAAAGAAAAAAATATCAGAACTGGGTAATTTACCAAGATCATGAGTAGAAGAAATAGCACCGCTTCGTGCTACCCAGCCCGCATAGAGTGATGAAATAAAAGTAAGAGTCCCGAGTAACGGTGTCAGGTTCTCATACTCGTTATTTGTCCGGTATTTATATGCTAAATGCATGAACAAAGTGATCACTAACCACACAATGAACGGAGTTGTCTCATACGGGTCCCATGCCCAGATATTACCTGTGCCGGATAGAGTACCCCATTGTGCCAGCTTATATATCCATGCACCTCCGAGGATGAGTGTTACTGACATAAAGAACCAGGAGATCCGTATCCACTGACGTTGTACTTGTTCCCATTTTTTACCCACTCCAGGCGTTAGCAGGTAAGATAGTCCGGCAGCAAACGGTATAAGAGTAGTGGCATACGCAATGAACTGGGTTGGAGGATGTATTGCCATGATCGGATCTTTCAATACAGGACGCAGTCCGGCACCTTCCGAAAAAGCATAATCTTCAGTAATGAGACTGTACTGACTACCCCAGGCATCAAACCAGGTTCCAAAAGGGTACATGCTTGACTTAAAAATAATAACAAACGTGAACAGAGCACCCATAATCAGCATAATAATCTGCATGCGTCTGTAGAATGTTACATCAAGACCGTATTTTTCACTGATCCATACTGCCTGAATGAAAATCAGGGCACTCCAGAGCAGCAAAGCTCCGTCCTGTACAGCAATAGTAGCTGCAAATTTATAGAAAGTACTCAACAATGTGGAAGAATTCTGGGTAATATAAGTGAACCTGAAATCAGATGTCAAAAAATAATATATCAACAATAGGAAAGTAGAAGTGGAAAGCAAAGCAGATATCCTGATAGTCCATGCGGCAAGTCCTACAACATTCTTTTTATTAGAATACTCTCTATATATCAGTAAAATAATTGACAGGACGCTTAATAATAATGTACAATTAAGTAAGAGTGTGCCGTAATTTATCATTTCTTCTTCACCGATATTTTAAGTAAATCCTCACTTACGTTAGGACTTACTGGCAAACATACATGAGCACACTTATATTCTTTATTAGAAGACATTGAATTGCCATTACTTGGAATTAAAGATACTTTAATCTTTCGAGGGGGATTGTCAGATGTCGTTCCGTTAGACTTATAGGTGATAAAGTATAATGAAATGTTCGCAGCCCGGTAGTGTAGCGGTCAAGCATGGGGGACCCTGGATCCCCCGACCTCGGTTCGAATCCGTGCCGGGCTACTATTCATTTTTTGGTTAGTATAATGAATGATAAGAATAAACCAGTATTGATCTCTATAATCATACCTGCTTATAACGAAGAGAAACGCATTGCTAAAACCTTAAGTGAATTATTTGACTTCTTTTGTGATATATCACATGAGATACTGGTATTAATGGATGGGTGTACTGACAGCACACCCGATATAGTAGCAGACTTCGCTGAAGATCATCCGTCTGTTATATCAATTTACCGCCCGACTAAATTAGGTAAGGGTGGTGCTATATTATTAGGGATCTCAAAGGCACAGGGGAAGGTGATCACAGTAGTGGATGCCGATGGTGCAGTCCCGCCCCATGATGTGAAAAAGATGACAGATATGATCATAGAAGGTAGCCACTGCGTTATTTCTTCCAGGTATCTGCCTGGTTCGGTGATACATACCTCTCAACCAGGACACAGGATAATACTAAGCCGGTGTTTCAATGTACTGGTACGGTTGCTATTTGGTTTATCCTTTAAGGATACCCAGTGCGGATGTAAGGTAGCAAGATCAGAAGTGTTTCATGAGGTAGCTGATGAGATACAAACATACAATTATGCTTTTGATGTAGAGCTGTTATGGCGTATTAAAGAGCATGGATACATAATAGAAGAAGTGCCTGTGGAATGGCGGCATATAGAAGGTTCCAAACTTGATTTAAAAAAAGTAGTTCCTGAAATGCTTACTGCGGTTATCAATATCAGATTAAAAAAATGATATCAAACAGTCCAACTGTGTTTTACCTGGCTGCAAATTTGTGCTATAACCGGATGTTCCCATTGCTGTCGATATACAAAAGTAAACTCGCAATCAGGGTTTAATCTGATTAATTTTAACGTGTTCTTAAGAGCACAGGTAAGTGATTCGTACTCTGGTACATTGGGAACTTGTGCACTTAACGGATAAGTTTCCCTTAGTTCAACAGGATATGCCCCGAAAGGAGGTTTAAATTCAAGTATATGGTCATATTCTGTTTCTCCTTTTATCCTTCCTCCCGGTCTAATCAATGCAGTACCTGTTAGACTCAACCGCTCAAGCCGTGTATTCCAGCGTACAAGTTCAGGTCTTTTAATTGATGCAGGACCGCTGTAGAATAAAGTGGATTTTGAAACAGGATCAAATTGCTCGATCCATGTAGAATATTTCATAATTCTTGTAAGCCCGTCAAGCATACGCGGATGGTTCCTGCACTGCTTCTCAACCAGTTCCCATAGATCACCGTCGCGTATAGCCTGTTTCACACGCCTGATCTCCTCAAACGTCACGTACAGGTTGTGTCTGGCAAGAAGTTCCACCTTATCAGGACTCGCTGCAATCTCCACTGCTGTGTGAGCACTGCAAATAGGGCATGAACACGGAAGATATTTCATATCATTAATATGATAAGTGCCCTGGGCAGTTATATACCGGCCGTCTTTTGCAAATAATGCATAAGCAGCCGAATCGAACAAGTCGCATCCGAGTGCTACTGCCAGTGCGAACACCATCGGGTGCCCGGCACCGAAAAGGTGTACAGGTACAGATGAAGGCAATCCTTTTTTTACACTGACGATCACATCCACTAGATCAGCAAAACGGTAGGATTCCATAAGCGGTACTACTGCACCTATCGGATACACATCAAATCCGGCCCTGCCCAATACTGCAGCTGCCTGTTCCCTTAATTCAGGATACGTACTACCCTGTACTGGCGCAGCCAGGCACATCTGGCTGTCCTTATTAATTTCCAGTGCCTCCATAAGCCGAAAATTAGTGATAGAAAGTTCCTCTTGTGCTGTGTTCTTATCTACTCCGGGTGGTGTAGGGATATCAAGAGGCACACCGATATCAGTACCAATAGCCTGCTGGAATTTAGTGATCTGCACATTGTCCACTTCAACTTCGCCGTATATGCTCAACTGGTATGAACCACTATCAGTCATGATAGGTCCAGGGAAATTAAGCAGATCATGAATTCCCTTCTCAAGTGCATGCTTCTTAAGTTCCTCTTTACGGTATATGATGTATGAATTAGTAATGATCATACTAGCCCCGAAATGAGGCATCTCCTGCGCCTGGATTGTTTGTATATTCGGGTTAATGACCGGCATGATAGTGGGCGTTTCTATGATACCATGAGGTGTGGTAAGTTGTCCTATCCTTCCTGCCAGGTCTTTATGTATGATCTCAAATTGCATTGAACCAATCCTTTATATTGATCTAACATATATAAGTATAAACATATGAAAGCAGTTATACTTGCGGCTGGAGAAGGGCTCAGATGCCAGCCACTGACCTTCACACGTTCAAAAGTAATGCTACCTGTAGCCAATAAACCTATTCTGGAACATATTATCAATGCCCTGGCAAGCTGTGGTATCAATGAAATAATAATGGTAGTAGGATATAAAAAAGAGCGTATAATGGATTATTTCCTGGATGGGATCGATCTTGGAGTGCATATTACCTATATAGAGCAAAAAGGCCAGCTTGGGACTGCCCATGCTGTCAAACAGGTATCGTCTCATGTGGATTGCGAGTTTATTGTATTAAATGGTGATAATATCATAGAATCCTCAACGATCTTAGATATCCTTAAAGGAAGATCCGGTGATGTTACCATATTGACAGTTACAAGAGAGTATGCAGAAGGGTATGGAATAGTAACTTCGTCTAATAAAAGGGTATCAAAGATAGAAGAGAAACCCAAAGAAAATATCAGCCACATGGTAAACACAGGAATATATATATTTAATCCTGATATTTTTAATGAGATAGACTTTACAACCGTATCAGAGACAGGAGAATATGCCATTACTGACACAATCCAGAAAATGATCGATTCCGGTAAGATCATCAATATGGTACATTCGAAATCCACATGGGTTGATGCTGTACATTCCTGGGACCTGCTGCGAGCAAATGCCTACTTGTTGCAACGCCATGAACCCATGAACAAAGGTACTGTTGAAGACGGAGCTGTAGTAAGGGGTAATGTCAGTATAGGAGCTAATACTATCATCCGTTCAGGTTCATATATTATCGGCCCTGCGATCATCGGGAAGAACTGCGGGATAGGACCTAATACAGTAATACTCCCCTCGACTACTATCGGTGATAATTGCACGATCGAGCCTTCGGTCCAGATCAAGAACAGTATTATAATGCGTGATGTTCGAATAGGTTCATTCTCTTATATCTCTAACTCTATTATTGGTGCACATAACAGTATTGGGTCTAATTTCATTACTGAAACAGGTGATAATATTTCAATAGAGATACAGGGTATAATCCATACTGCATCCAAACTTGGCACTGTTATTGGAGATGGGAATATTATCAAACATAGGGTCCTTACCGAACCAGGAAAAATGATTGCCACAGGATGCACTATCTCATCAGGGACCATTATTTGTAAAAGCATACCTGAGAATTCATTAGTGATCTGACAGGTGGGTAAAAAAGAACAATGTGTGGGATTGTCGGATATATAGGGAACGGGGAAGCATCCCAAATCATTATAAATTCCCTTAAAAAACTTGAATACAGGGGATATGATTCAGCAGGTATTGCATTGATCGATGATAATGGCAATACAGCTCTTTATAAAGAAGAAGGTGAGATCTCTAATCTTGAATTAATACTACCTGCAATTACTTCACATATTGGTATCGGTCATACCAGATGGGCCACTCATGGCAAACCTATTACTAAAAATGCGCATCCCCATTCATCAGGTAATATTTCCCTGGTCCATAACGGTATCATTGAAAATTATATGGAATTGAAAGAGGAACTGGTATTAGAAGGTTACGAGTTTTCCTCAGATACTGATACTGAGGTCCTGGCACACCTGGTAAAAAAATATTATACCGGTGATCTTCATACTGCACTCAGAACAGCATTGGGATATGTACATGGATCTTATGCCCTGGCAGTATTAAGTAAAGATCATCCGGATGAATTGATCGCTGCCAGAAAGGATAGTCCGTTAATTATTGGTATGGGAGATCATGAAAATTTCATAGCTTCTGATATTCCAGCTGTACTGGAATATACTAAACGTGTTATCTATATAGACAATTTTGAACTGGTATCTGTCAAACAGGATTCTATCCAGGTATTCGACCTTGAAGGTAATCATAAGAAAAAAGAAGAACATATCATTGAATGGGATCCTGAAGCTGCTGAGAAAGCGGGTTATTCCCATTTTATGCTTAAAGAGATACATGAACAGACAAATTCCATACACGAGACCATGCTAGGTAGGCTGCATGAACTTGAAGGAGATGTTATATTTGATGAACTTGGCCTGTCCAGAGCTCAGATCAGCCAGATTCAAAGAATCGAGATCATAGCATGCGGGACATCATACAATGCCGGTCTGCTTGGAAAATATTTATTTGAAAAACTGGCAGGCATACATACGGATGTGGATTCAGCTTCTGAGTTTAGATATTCCAGTCCTGTGATCACACCAGGTACGCTGGTGATGGCAATCACCCAATCAGGTGAAACTGCTGATACTCTGGCAGCTGTACACGAGGCTACATATTACGAATGTAAGACACTGGCAATTACCAATGTAGTTGGTAGTACCATTTCCAGGGATGCTTCAAGTACTATATATACCAGGGCAGGACCTGAGATCGGTGTAGCAGCTTCCAAGTCATTTACCTCCCAGGTTGTAGTATTATATCTTCTTGCAATTCTTTTTGCCAGAGTACGGTATACTATGGATGCTGATAAAGCACAGCAACTGCAATCCGAACTGCGCAAGATCCCTGGACATGTGCGCCAGATACTGGAAAATGAGAGATCCATACAAAAATGTGCATTAAAGTTCGCTAAAACCAATGATTATTTCTTTATAGGCCGTAACATCAATTACCCCATAGCGCTTGAAGGGGCATTGAAATTAAAGGAGATCTCATATATTCACGCAGAAGGCTATGCAGCCGGTGAACTGAAACACGGGCCTCTTGCTTTAATAACAAAGGATGTACCTGTAGTAGCTATCGCTCCACAGGGGCATACCTATGATAAGATACTCAGCAATATCAAGGAAGTAAAGGCAAGAGATGCATCTGTTATTGCTATTGCTGATATGGATGATACTGAGATAAAGAAATATGTAGATGCGGTCCTCCCTATTCCGAAGACCGATGAGATATTATCACCGATCCTATCATCTGTAGTAGTCCAGCTACTGGCTTATTATACTGCATTGGAATTAAATTGTTCTATAGATAAACCCAGGAATCTTGCCAAAAGTGTTACAGTAGAATAGTAGAATAGGTGATAGAATGAAATTATTCGGTTCATCAGGAATCAGAGGGCTGACCAATGTTGATGTTACTCCGGAGTTGGCACTTAATGTAGGAAAAGCTGCTGGAAAAAAGCGTACTTGCGCAGTAATAGCAAGGGACCCCAGAGTAGCAGGTCCGATGATAGAGCAGGCAATTGCATCAGGTCTGATGTGCTCGGGAGTTGATGTGACATGGTTGGGCATAGTCCCTACACCAACATTAGCATATGCGGCCCGGGATTTTGATATTGGAGTGATGGTCACTGCCTCACACAACCCTGCACAGGATATAGGGATCAAACTGTGGAACCCGGATGGGATGGCTTTTGACAGTAAACAACAAGAAGAGATCGAACAGACTATCAGTTCATCGGATTATGCCCCGGTAGAGTGGAACGATATTGGCACAACACATATTTATGAAAATTCAGTTGAAGATCATATTACTGCGATCCTGGACAATATCGATCTGCCAAAGAGGGATTATAAGGTAGTCGTAGACTGTGGCAGCGGTGCCGGGTCAGTGATCACCCCCTGGCTGCTTCGCAGGATGGGGTGCAGAGTATTGACATTAAACGCCCAACCGGATGGACATTTTACGGCCAGGAACCCTGAACCTAAAGAAAAGAATGTTGGGCTTCTTATGAAAACCGTTAAAGATACAGGTGCAGATCTTGGTATTGCCCATGACGGCGATGCAGACAGGATGATGGCAGTAGATGATAAGGGCAGGTTTGTCGGTGGCGACCAGATGCTTGCCATTTTTGCAGCTTATGAAGATACTGATAAAATCGTAGTGCCTGTTGATACTTCTATGGTAGTGGACGATGCCCTGCCAGGTACAAAGATCACCAGAAGTAGGGTGGGTGATGTTTATGTAGCTGAATGTATGAAAAAAACAGGTGCATCATTCGGAGGTGAACCATCCGGGTCATGGATATTCCCTAAAATATCCTTTTGTCCCGACGGTATTTATGCAGCAGCCAGGTTAATAGAGATTATAAACAGCCGCAAGCTTTGCGAACTGGTGGATGGACTTCCCAAATATCAAACCAAAAGAGCAGGAATTGCGTGTGAGAGAATAAAAATGGCTGATGTGATGGAAAAAACAGCCGCTCAGTTATCGTTATTGGGGGATGTCAGTATGATCGATGGTATCAGGGTGGAAACTGGCAACGGCTGGGTACTGGTCAGGCCATCCGGCACTGAGCCTAAGATAAGGATCACAGCCGAGACCAGATCAGGTGTGGATGAGCAGTTCAGTATAGTTGAGCGTATCGTAGAGGATGCTATTTAATATTATCTACAGACCGTGGATAACATCTACCACTCCGATCGCAGCAATTGCTTCTCCTTTTGCATCCTTTATAGTGGTTACTGTTACCGGTGTACCGGCATAATCACCCGTTTTCGGAACAGTCCGTATCGTTGAGTTACTTTCAAGTGCCATCTCGAGTATAGGTCCTGAATAATCATGATCCAGTACTCTTCCTCTTTCTATTCTTACACCACGTTTATTACGTGTTCGCATTGTGATGGGAAGGTCCACTATTACTTCATGGATAGCCATTGCTATTGGTGCGATCTCTTTGCTTGTTGAATCAGCAGTAATTTCCATATCAGGATTTTCCATAATCTTTGACTCCTTATTGATGTTATAATGTTATAATTTCAGACCGTTAATTACGTCCACAACTCCGATTACGGCAACTGCATCGCCGTTTTCATTCTTGATTGTGGATACTACTACTGGAATATCTTTGTAGGCCCCATCCTTTGGTACGGTTTTGATGGTTGAGTTACTCTCAAGTGCCATTTCAAGTATAGGACCTGAATAATCATCGTCTATTATTTTTCCCTTTTCAATCCTTACACCACGTTTGTTAAGTGTCCTCATAGTAACCGGAAGTTCGACTACCATTTCATGGATAGCCATTGCTATTGGTGCGATCTCTTTACTGTTAGAATCAGCGCCAACTTTTATTTTAGGATGTTCCATTATTTATCACTCCTGTTAAGAATAAAATCCAAGTGTTAGCAGGATTTTGTTTTAGTATATCAAGTATAATTTGATATATCGAAAATGCTCACTTCGTTCACATTTTCTAATCTTCGGCTCTTTTAAGAGCCTCAGTCAAGAAAATTCGAGCGTTAGCGAGGATTTTGTTTTACATAATACTATAGATTATATCTTAAAAAATATTGATGCCCTGTACATATAAAACCTTATCTATTATCGATGAGAATAGGCATTGATATGCTTAAACGATATGGTAGTGGAGCACCTGTACGTTTATTGGTTGCAGGATTACATGGTGATGAATGGAGATCTACTTCAAAGCGTCTTAAAGGATTGACCACACCTACACTTGGGACCTTACTGGTAATGCTAAAGGTATCTGATCGTGAATATATGAGCACCCTGGATAAGGACTACTATATTAAATATGCCCCTTTACTGCTAGATGCTATCAGGACATATAGACCGCAAATATATCTGGAACTTCATTCCTATTCAAGTAGGAACTTCGCGGTTTTAACTGATAAGGGCAGGTTGGAGCAAGAGGGTATTCCTGCCTATATAGAGATTGAATCCGGTATTTTGATGGGTTCGGTATCACCGCATATCAGGGTTGATTATTTTTCTCCATATGATCTGTGTATCTCCTTTGAGATGCCTAAACATCCGTCAGAGGAGTCATTAAGAGTGATTGACCGGTTGGTTGGTGTGGTAAAAGAATGCGAAAGCAGGAGCGATTTTGTGGAGTATATGAAAAAGCATTATCCAAGGCAGACCTCAGCAGCTATCAAGAATTATTTGAGGTTTTATGGGCATTTGTATTAGTATCTCAAGTATAACTTGATGTATCGAAAATGTTCACTCCGTTCACATTTTCTAATCTTCAGCTTCTTCGAAGCTTCAGTCAAGAAAATCCGACCGAGGGAGGATTTTGTTCTAATGATATTTCTGTATCTACTTCAAAAAGCATGGTATTTTGACAGGATTAACAGGATTTATAGGATGTTGACGTTGCGATATATCCTGTCGATCCTGTCGGTCCTGTTAATCCTGTCCAATATTTTTTATATTTGCCTTAGATTTGAAGTGGATACCTATCTACCATCAAAAGCTATAAATCCAATAAATTCTAATATGGTATTATGTATAAAATTGCCAATATCGATAAATTTGGTCGGATTTCAATTCCTAAAAAAATGAGAAAGATGCTGGGTCTGGATGAAACCAGTACTGTTTATATAGAGGACAGAAAACACGAACTTATCATAAGACCAATGCATAAAAAAACATCTGATGCTGTAAAGAAAATTTCTGAAATGGAACTCCCGGTAGAAGATTGGGAGACTATGGAATACGAAATCAAATCAGGTGCTCTTGATGAGTGAATATTTTCTTGATACCAATATTTTCATGTATGCTGCAGGCAAACCACATGAATTTAAAGAGCCCTGTATTTCTATCCTTTCCAAAGTTCAATCCGGAGAATTGAACGCAGCAATCGATACAGAAGTGTTCCAGGAAATTTTATATAGATATCACCATATCAATCTTTCAGATAAAGGAGTGGACCTAGCATGGAGTATGATGGACATAGGATTTGATGTGTTACCAGTTACAAAAAAGGTGGTCGAAGTTTCATTATACTTTTATCAACAATATCAGAATAAGGGTATTTCTCCAAGAGATATTATTCATGTTGCTACAATGATGCAAAATGACATTAAAAAGATAGTGAGTGTGGATAGGCATTTTGATATTATCGAAGAAGTGCAGCGGATTGATCCTTCCAGGTTAAGATAATATACAAACATATCAACAGCAAAATAATATATCAAATAAAATCAATTATACGCCAAACATGGAGTAGAATATAATGAAAGGAAATGTATGGATATTCGCAAATGATATAGATACTGATGCTATTATCCCTGGTAGGTATCTCACCATAAACACAGCTGATGAACTTGCACAGCATGCCTTTGAGGGTGTCAGGCCGGAATTTGCTTCTGATGTCAAGCCCGGTGATATCATCATAGCAGGTACGAACTTCGGGTGTGGTTCAAGCCGGGAACATGCACCACTGGCTCTAACAGGTGCCGGGGTCAAGTGCGTAATAGCAAAGAGCTTTGCACGCATCTTTTTTAGGAATTCTATTAATATAGGACTAATGCTTATGGAATGTCCGGATACGGACAGCATACAGGAAGGTGACGAACTGGACGTGGACCTTGCATCCGGGCTTATCACTAACAAAACAAAGAACGAGACATACCAGGCCGTACCACTTCCGGATTTCGTACGTAATATTACTGATGCAGGAGGACTTATCGAATATACCAGACAGCAGGTGAATGCATGACCCAATACAAAGTACCAGTCATTCCAGGAGACGGAATAGGGCCTGAGATCATCGATGAAGGCAAGAAGGTCATTGATGCGGCCGGTGAAGTATATGGTTTTTATGTGGAATGGATTGAATATCCACATGGTGCCGACCACTACCTGAGTACAGGAGAATTAATTTCAGAAGAAAGCCTTAAGGAATTAAACACCTATGATGTGATTTTTCTCGGTAGCATAGGTGATCCCAGGATCGAACCGGGCGTACTTGAGAAAGGCATCCTGTTATCTGCAAGGTTCTATTTTGACCAGTATATCAATCTAAGGCCGGTAAAACTCTTAGAAGGTGTCTGGTGTCCACTAAAGAATAAAACCCCGGAAGATATCGACTTTACAGTAATAAGAGAGAACACCGAGGATTTTTATATCGGAATAGGCGGACGGGCCGGCAAAGGAGAAAGTAAAGCCGTACTTGAAGTAGCCCGTTCATTATATAATGTAAAGTTCGGACTTGATATTGAATCGGATAGTGAAGAGATAGGTTACCAGATTGGCATGATCAGCAAAGAAGGGACCCAGAGAGTGATCAGGTATGCTTTTGATATGTCTATGCAAAGGGGAAAGCATGTGTCATCCGTAGATAAAGCCAATGTACTGTCAGATATCTACGGGTTCTGGCGCGAAGAGTTCAATTCCATATCAAGTGAGTATCCTGATGTGACCACTGATTTTAATTTTGTGGATGCTATAACAATGTGGTTTGTCAAGAACCCCGAATTCTTTGATGTTGTTGTATCACCTAATATGTTCGGTGATATTATCACTGACCTGGGTGCAATGGTACAGGGTGGTTTGGGTCTGGCTCCGGGAGGGAATATTAATCCGCAGGGGACCAGTATGTTTGAACCTATACATGGCAGTGCGCCCAAGTATAAAGGAATGAACCGGGCTAATCCGATTGCAACTATCTGGGCAGGAGCTATGCTTGTGGAACAGTTAGGTGAGAAAGAAGCAGGTGATGCTATTGTGAGGGCTATTGAGCAGGATATCAAGGAAGCTAAGGTGCTGACTAAAGATATGGGAGGCAGCAGCGGTACATCTGATATCGGTGATGAGATTGCCAGGATAATAAAAGAGATTTAAGAAAATGCTCACTTCGTTCGCATTTTCTAAGCACACGGTAATACTGGTTAAAAAACTGGAATATAAACGTACGGATTGTGCCTGTGGGATGGCTATCATATCTATAGACCCAACACCGGAAATAAGTAGTAGGATAAAAAGTGCAGCTGAGGAATCAGGAGCTGGTTTTAAGATACTTGATGTTACAGAACATCCGCAAGTAATGAAAAAATATAGGATCAAGGAATTGCCTGCTGTGATTATTGGAGATAGAGCTTACCCGGCCGAAGCAGGAATTGTAAATAAAATAATAGAAGAAATGAAGAAATAGTATCAACAATCACCCGAAAAGGTTAAAAGGGATGTAATTACTATTAAGCTCAATTATCGACGTGTCCATAACTATTTTTATGGTGAGGATACCGATTAATTTCGAAAAATACTACGGATCAATTAAACCGTATTATTTCTAGAATACCGTATCGTGCATTATGAAGTGCATGAAAAACCAGCACATGTCGTTGGAAAAGGAGGACTAATGGGTAATGCTAGAAGAACTACAAAAAGGAAAGTCGGATTTAAAGATAAAATCTGAGGAAAATAAGGAAAATCGTAACAAACTTAATGCACAGGCAAGTGAACTTGCTAGCAAACGAAATGAGCTCAATAAACGGACCAAGGAACTCATTGATGAAGCACAGGAAATTAAAATTTTACGAGATACTAATAATGAGTCTGTCCGTGAGAATAAAGGCAAACGTGATGAATATAATGATAAAGCCAATAAGGTCTATGCCAGGATTGATCAAATAAGGAAAGACCTGAACCTAAGTGATGGACCGTCTTTAAAGGATATGCGACGGGAAATTGATCATCTTGAATTCAAACAGCAGACCGAAGTAATGAACTCTGGCAAAGAAAGAGAACTTGTTGAAAGAATAGGTCATCTTACTGAAGAGTTCAAAAGAAAGAAGACCCTGCTTGAAGGTAATCAGGAATTAAAGGATCTTCTTGAAGAAGCGCAGATTAATAGAGATCAAGCCTCTGAATATCATGAGGTAGTAAGACAATTTGCAGATGCCGCACAGGAATATCATGAAAAGATGATAAAGGCATTCAAAGAAGCCGATAAAGTACGGGCGGAATCGGATAGTATCCACAAACAATTTGTAGAAGTACAGGAATCTGCAGATGAACAACATCAACTTTTCATAAAAGCCCAAAAAGAAATTCGTGACTTTGATAAGATCATAATTGGTCTTAAGAGAAAGAGTAAACAGAGTAAGATCAATTCAGCTAAAGCCCAGATTAAGAAAGAAGCAGAAGAGGTATATTCCCAGTTTAAATTGGGTGAAAAGATCAGTACCGAAGATCTACTCTTGCTCCAGAGGTCAGGACTGGTTTAGATTCGTATATGAAGATTGCTAATACAGGTAAAGACGGAGTAGGCAAAAATACACACCGTATAGCGCAATATGCCCAACTTGCTATGATCCTTGAGGTGTGTGCCACTCCGAAACCGGGTAATGTGGATAGAGATCATAACTATCCCGATACCAGGTTCGAGCACTTCCTGGCTTCGGCAGTTAGTGTATATCCTGTACTTAAAAAAGCTTCCACAGACACTAAAGGAATTGGTGGATATATTCATAAGGCAGTACTTGAAAGTAAAAAATGGCAAAGTGGCGGTAATACGCACTTTGGAGCATTTATTCTTTTAATACCACTTGTTATGGCTGCCGGAAGACTTGAAGAGATTGATGGACCTTATGATATATTCACGAAGCTTAAATATAATATCATACAACTGGTGAAAAACACTACGATAGAAGATTCCATTGAGTTATACCATGCTTTTAATGCAGCAGGTGTAAGGGTCAAAGAAGTACAGGATATGGACCTTAAAGACCTCACCACTTCAATCGAAACTATCAAAACCCGGGGAACAACCCTATACCAATTGATGGAGATCTCGTCTTCATATGATATGGTCGCAAGGGAATGGACCATGGATTTTCCACTAACATTCTCCTGTGCAAATAGTATTCTAATTAAGTACAGGTCCATTAATATCAATGATGCTGTGGTATGGACCTTCCTTGAGATACTTGCCCGTAATCCTGATACTTTCATTCAGACCAAGTCAGGTTTATCCACAGCACAGAGTGTGTCCGAACAGGCCGGAAATATTATTAAGAAGATCAACAGATCAGGATTTGATAATACCAAAGAAGATATACACTTATTTGATGAGCAGTTGATCAGGTCAGGTATAAATCCAGGCTCTACTGCAGATATCATAATAGCCGGTCTTTTTATTGCACTTATGGGAGGATTGTCTTTTTGAATGTCGGTCCGGATAAATACGGGATCAAGGAAGGCATTAATGAGGTTATTGTAACTACAAGGTCCCTGGATGGCAAGCCGAATGCCGCACCTATAGGAATTATTAGCGATAAAGGGATTTTCAGGGTTAAAGTATTTAACGGGTCACATACCAGTGTCAACATCATGGACACGGGACTTCTTGCTGCCAACATAATACGTGACCCTATATTGTTTGTACGCTCAGCATTAGATGATTTGGATATTGAGATGTTTACTATGGTCAAAACAGACACGGGCATAATGTTTCCTGTACTAGCACAGTCTTCTGCGTGGGTCCTTTTTAGGGCTGATCATACATCAGGCTGCACCGCAATGACAGCACAACTTAATATGATCGCAGGTAATATTACCAATCAAGGACCCAGGTCCGTGAACCGTGGTTTTAATGCAGTGATAGAAGCACTGGTGCTTGCGTCGCGGTATAAGGTTTTTAATGATAAGTCATTGTTAGACAGAATAGGGTCATATGGCAGTCTTGTAAATAAATGCGGTGGAACCTGTGAAAAAGAAGCATATGACATGATAATAGAGTACCTGCAATGATAACTACTAACTACTACTCATGCCTTGAATGATACATCTAAACCGGTTGTTCAACCTCAGAGGAGGTAACATTTATCCGATATATGAATGTGCGTGTTTGTTTCATATAATCTGAAAAAACCCTGACCTTTACCATTTCTGTTTCATTTGATCCCACATAGGCTACTGTTGATATGTTCAACTGCGTACCTGGTATGCATTCCTTTTTAGTCCAATCGGCACAATTGCAAGTATAGACTGTTGTTGTGAAATTACCGCTAAAATCATCATTATTAGTAATTGATATGGTATATTCAGTGCCTGATGACCCATTCTCGTATATTGTGACACGGTCTATCTCTTCATAAGAGAAATTGGATAGGTTTTTAGGTACTGAAGTATGGTATAATGGTTCTGCCGGATATTTATCAGAGTTATCGCCATAACCATCTCCGTCAGTATCGGCCCATTCATTTGCATCTTCAGGGAAGGCATCAACTGCGTCGTGATAACTGTCTTCGTCACTATCAATACCTATTGTACCATTTAAAGGGTCCAGGTCAATCCCGTCCGAATAATTATCACCATCAGAATCTGAATTATGCGGATTGGTTCCAATATCTTTCTCTGCATTATCGCCTATTCCGTCTTTATCGGAATCTTTCCAGTCGTTCGGGTCCTGGGGAAAATCGTCTACAGGATCACGGTGTCCGTCCCCATCGGTATCCGGCGCTTTAAAGCAGCCTGAAAAAAAAATTGATATGGCAATGATTAACAATATAATTAAAATATTCTTTATTATCATATAAAACCCCTCATAGAATTATTTGGAATTATAATTGGATTAAGAAAATATATATTTTTGGTATTTTACCTTATATCATAAAACCTACTAAAAATAAGAATTATTATTAAAGTAAATATACTTCCAAAACCCGGAGTTGATTCCACCGGAATTTCGAATGAGAGTTCTTTTACCGGAGTTTCTTTTTTATCATATATTACCTTTCCTTCAATCTTATAATCTCCGGGATCTTCGATCTTAAGATAAGATACCAGCTCAATCTCTTCGTTTTTTTCTACTACAAGTTCATCACTTGTGATGGTATCTATAAGATTTCCATCTTTATATACTTCTGCTGTGAATTTTGCCGATGTTTCGATCAGACCGTTATTTTCAAAATATGACTTAACCTTGAGGAGTGTACCAATGGCTGGTATATCGTCAATAAGTATATCTGTCAGATTACCATGCCTTGTCAACGTCCCGGTTGGCAGTATCTCGAATGGTATATCATCTGAGCGTAAGATTTGTTCGTCCAGTACCACAGTCACTTTTGCTGTATATTCTCCTGGCAAATTCGCAGTAGTTGTACTCCATTTAGCTATAATGGGTTCGGTTATTGTAGGTTTGACACTCACTTCATCATTAGTAAAACTGAAAATATCATTATTGCCCTGGTGAATGATAACATCGATTCCCGGAATTGCTATAACATTACCTTCATTTTTGAAAATTGTTTTGATCTTAATAGGATAACCGGGTTCAGTATCTTCGATCACTATGGCAGTTACCACTCCTTTAACAGTCTGGTTACCTGTTACTATTAACTTGATTGTTGATGATGCCCCTATGATAAGCTGCTGTCCCATCCCATTACTGTTTATGGCAACAGGTATACTTCTAATATCAATTGATCCGATATATTTTGCATTAAGAGTATCTTCCGGAATTCGGATATTTATTATAACAGCCCTTTTTTCCTGACCAGGTATACTTATTGTTGTGATATTTGTAGCAGGGTCATCAGGATCATAAAAAGTTACCCATTTGCAAACATCCCCCGAGGAAGATAGTGTAAAATTCGTAGTTTCCGATCCGGTATTAAATATGGTAATACTTCTTTCGGCCTCATTTCCTTTCAACACATTGTCGATTGTTATTTCAGATGGAGATATTCCAATTCCAATTGCAGATGCAGGTTGAAAGTTTATTATTATTCCTAATAACACAATTAGTACAGTAACCGTTTTCATGTTATATCCTCATGAATGGTCATGGCATTTTAATGTTATGATATTATTTTAATCATAATTGGAAAATGAATACAATTTCAGATTCACTTTAGAATATATTAATCAAATAATTAAAATGGATAACTGACCATTATAAACATCATTTGGTGTTCCATATGGAGCTGTAACACCAAAGTTTATCCTGGTTGGTATGCCGGGTATTAAATATCTATCCAGTGTTACTTCATTATTTAATCCGGGACCGGGGTTTATTTTACAATACCGGGAACACACATGCTGTCCGAGAAATTCAACGCTCAGGGCAGATGCAGGAATAACATGTAGCGGGTCATTTTCACCTATCAGGTCCGTTGCAGAGATACTGATCATAAATTCAGTATTGCCCTGATTTCTTAATGTGGGAGTAGTGCTATTACCAGCTTGATCAAAATCAGAGTCACCATCTATCTTTTTTTGTTCATCGATGACAATTTTACCATAGCCAACCGAATTGAAATCCAGTTCCAGAATTTTAATAGGCAGGTATGTAAAAATGGTAAAACCTTCATGATATACATTTTCTTTGTCAACAACTTTGAAACAGACTTTATAATCTCCTGGTTTATCACGATTTGTCAGATAATTCTCAATCCTGAACATCTTTGCCTGTTTTTTCAGTATTATTATCATATCATCATAATCGGATTGTGTGATCAAATTACTCTGTAAGGCTTCAGTAAGGGCATTGGACTGCTCAGGCGTATCTGTAATATCATTAGCAGCCATCTCGGATAGTACCTGATCATCGTTATTATCCAATATTTTTTCATAAACTTGTTGTATATCTTCCACATTATTCGGATCGGATACTACTGCGTAACAGGTAAAGTATGTCAATACATCATTATTTCCAGTACCTGGTTCTGGCAATATCTGGGTTCCGTCTTCTACATGAGTTATATCTCCAGTATCGCTCAACACAAATATATAATCAACCACTGGTGGATTATCTTCACTTTTCACCTGTGCCTCAATATTAATATCTGCTGTTATGTGTGGTATGAACACAAATAAAATTGTGATAAGTGATAATAACAATAATACTGTTTTTTTCATATTATACTCTTTTTATGTTTAAATTACATAGTTAATGGCTTATTATGAGATAATAAATGATGAGTAATGAACAATTACCATATATAGATGTTGAGATAAATCCTTATATCTCAGGTGCTGGTGTGCCTACTTTTTGAATTAAGAACTCTATTATAAAGCTGAACTCTTCATATTGATATTTTTTCTCGGCACCTGTATCCAGATGGAATCTCTGGACTATCCAATAAATAGTATCGGGATCAAGATTCTCATCAACAAGGACATATTTTTTTGCTATACTGGAAAGAAAGGTATTCTCAGGTGTAACTTCCCTAATAAGTTCATCTTCAAGATCCCACACCCCATCTCCATTATCCCTGTACAATGATAGATCATAATAAGTAACATTTTCAATATTATTAATTATAAGATCAGTAGTAGTATTACTGTCAATTACCGGTGAATATATTACATCCTCTGTCGGACTAATTTCAGGATCCAGATACACTATTTTTCCTGCACTGGCACTAATATTATTGATAATTAGATATAAGTCAAATGGTCTATCGCGGATAAGGACTTTTTTTACTGCATACCAGTTCTGGCATGATTCTACTACCCGAACGTCTGTCTTTTCACTGATACAGGATTTGTCGTCCGGTTGTGTGGTTTGCTCTGTATTTGCATCACCTCCGGTAAAATAAGTCCATAACCCAACACCAATAGATACAGTGGCTATGATTAATATAAGTGCAATTAGCAACTTTTTTTTATTCATTTTTTCTTAAAATATTACTTTACTTTTTTGATAAATTAAACTATAAGTTTTGTTTAATATTATTATAATATATATTATATTATATTATACTATCCAATAAAGATTTATTATAATATAGTTATTGGTTGATTACATAGTTTTGAATATAATTAAAATGAACTATGTTACCAGGGAAATGAATGATATTATTGTGCAGGATATGAGTAAATAGAAATTTTTATTAAAAAAAATGGGATTCCAAACCAATATAGTCAATTTTCTGCTGAAGTAATGTCAAATTACTACCATCACTTAGCTATCCGGAATCTTTTTTTCGTTTACACTATTCATCTGCCTGACATGGGCTGCGGCTGATACAACAAATACGATATTAATAAAGATCATCCATTGTGCAGTTGATATCCAGGTAATAATACCTGCTACTATACCCATACTGCCCACCAAAAAGAAAATACTAAGACCCAGATAATACTGGCCCCATGAGATATCTCCTTTCTTTACTGTCTCCAGGTAGATATCAAAATCATTAATTACAGAGGTAAGTCTTATCTCATCTGTTTTCCTGTCATAGATAAGAATACCCATATTCTCCATCTTGGGCAGGTGTGTCTGATGAAGTGAGACATATATGCTTTTGCGTATGTTACTACTTGGCTCTTCCATACCTGACTCTAAACGGGCTATTTCTTCTGAAATAAACCTGGGACTCTGGCTGCCGTTGGCTTTTAATAACTCAATAGTATTTCGTCTTCGATCATTTTGTAGTAACCCGAAAATCTCACTTTTTGATAATTTAGGTTTTTCAGGATTTTTATATTCTACCTGAATGACGGGATTCTTCAAGTTATTTTTCATTTTTTTTCCTTATATGAAAAATTTTATACAATTATGTTCAAGTGATACGATTTCTATTAACTAAGGCATGATTGTTCCTATATATATACATTCTTATTTTGTTAAATCAAGAAAATCCGACCAAAGAGAGGATTTTGTTCCTTATTTATAATTTTTACTAATATTCAGATCAAGGTAATATATCATATTTGTCCCGTTTTCAGATCCAACCCATACTATTTTATCATCATTGATCTGAGGAGAGTTACTATTTGACCCTTTTTTACTTATCAATATAGGATCAATCGGTCTACCATCGTTATTAAATCTCTCATCCCAATAGTATATACCCTTATAATTACCTGTATTACCTACCCAAACAACACAATTCCCATCAATTTTTGGGGCATAATTATCAAAAGAATCATTACTGATCAATATTGGTTCGGTTGGTTTTCTATTTGATTCGAATGACCCGTCCCAATAATAAATTCCTTGTTTATTATTAATTAATCCCTCCCAAACAACTCTGTTAGCACAGATTTGTGGAAAAAGGTCATCATATGTGTTATTGCTAATCTGTACTGGTTCCGGAATTTCATTTTTTTCATATTTTCCATCCCAAAAATAAATTTCCGAGTCGAAACCATCTGATCTTTGCCAGACTACTTTTCCTTGTGATATCGTAGTATAATATGAGGAAGAATTTGCATTAGTGCGTTTTATTTGGTCATGATTACCATTCAAACCAGAGGTTTTATTCCAAAAACATATCTCATAGTCTCTTCCATCAAATTCACGCCAAATGATCAAATCTTCGTTTATTATAGGGCAATAGTCCCGAAGATCACTATTAGAAATTTTCTTTGGATTAGTTGGAGAACCATTAGAATAATATGTCCCATTCCAGTAGTAAATATCAAGTCTATCATCATTAAATCCTTTCCATACTATTTCACCCTCGTATATGTCAGGATTAATTACATTAAGATGATCATTATTCATTTTTATCGGTTCAATCGGTGTACCATTCAAATTAAAAGTACCATCCCAGTAAAAAATATGGGATGTCATATTTTCATAACCAATCCATACAACTCTACCTGCATTAATTTTTGGGTGAATATCACGATAGCTATTATTGCTAATTTTAATAATTTCAGATGGCTCTCCTTTAGAATTTAATGTACCGTTCCAATAATATATTTCATAATCATTTCCATCATTTGCAGTCCATACAACCTTATTTTTATTTATTTGAGGTTGATCTGCGTAATAGCTATCATTAGTATTTAATATAATTGAATGTTCAATATAATAATCATTACCAGTATCAGTTTGTAACAGATCTACACAACCCATTATTACGATACTTAAAAGTAATAGAATAAAAAAAGAAAGTAAGATTTGCTTCATTTTTTTATCTCAAAAACCCATTTAATCATTCCTTATTTTACGCCTTAATAAAAATAACGTAGTAATCATAATTACCCCGGAAATGCCTTCAAACCCAGGCGTACCTTTGACTTTTGTAACATTAAATGCAACTTCTTTTACAGGAGTTTCTTTTCCAGCATATGTTACCTTTCCTTTAATTAGATAATCTCCTGCTGACTCTGGTTTAAAATATGAGATAAGCATAACTTCCTTATTTATTTCCACTAACAGTTCATCACTTGCGATTGTGTCAATAAAGTCACCATCTCTATAGACTTCTCCACTGAATTTAGCTGAGGATTCAATCATTCCTGTATTTTTAAAAACTGCTCCGATCCTTAAAGGAGTGCCTATAACCGGTTCGTTTTCGACGATTATTTCAGTTAGATTACCCTGTCTTGTCAATGATCCAAAGGGTAATATTTTAAAGGGTACATTTCTTGACTTAATGGTACGCCCTCCGAGTGAAACAGTCACATTGGCAATATAATCTTCAGGTACATTCGAAGATGTGGTGTTCCATCTGGCAATTATTGTTTCTGTTAAGGTGGGTTTTACTTTTGTGCTCTGATGAATATAATTATGCACTTCGTTTTCATTCTGGTAAATTATAACATCGATTTTTGGATTAACTATTACATTTCCTGTATTTTCAAATATTACTTTTACCTTTAGCGGGTTGTTATGTTCGGTATCTGCTATTGTTATTCCTATTACTTTTCCATCTATTTTTTGTTCACCGGTTACTGCTATTGTAACTTTTGAAGAGGCACCTACGATGAGGTGTTGCCCTGCTCCTTCAGTGCTTGTATTTTTAGGGGCGGTTGTTATATCAAGTGAACCATAATAGTTTTCGTTCTGCGCATCAGAAGGGATTTGTAATACTGCCAGGACCTGGACTTTATCACTACCTGGTATATCTATAGTCTCAATAATTGTTTCAGGATCGTTCTTATTATAATAGCTTACCCATTCACTAATATCCCCTGAAGCGGAAAGTAAGAATGTATCATTTTCCGATCCTGTATTAAATATAGTTACGGTAGTTTGAGCTTCACCGCCTCTTAATGCATTTTCGATTGAAACTTCAGATGGTGCCACACCTATGCCCATTGCGGATACTGGTTGCACCATTGAAACCAATCCGATTAATGCAATCAACATTATAATTTTTTTCATAATAAATCCTCATTTTTATTATCTTAATTAATGATGAATGAAAAACCATATTATATTAACATTTTGGTTTTAAAATTAATATCTCAACATTCTCTTATGGAATGTATACTTGGAAAAAAAATGATGAGAGAGGTTATTCTCTCTCATTTTTATACTCTCTATGCTATGACAATACTTAATGAACCTGCATATGTATTTGCTGTCGTTCCAGAAGGTGCATTGATATCAAAGCATATCTGTGTGGGTGTGCAGGGTATTAATTCAGGACCGAGTGTAACCCAACTTGATATATCATATCTATGATCGCCCAATAATTCAACACTTAGAGCAGAAGCACCGATTGTCTGAATAGGTTCGTACAGTCCAATCAAATCAGCACCTAAAACCTTAATTTGTATGTTTACATTACCCTGGTTTTTGATTGTTGGTTTATCGCTGGTACCTGTGGGATCAAAAGTTTCATCACCAGCTATCGTCTTTTCTGATTCAACTTGAATTTCGCCATAATTAACGTTATTAAAGTCAATTTCCATAGCATTAATACCTATGTAGGCGAAAGTGCATGTATTTTCTGAAAATTTACCAGTATTGTCAACTACTTTAAAATAGACTATATAATCACCAGGTTCATGATGGTTGTTTAGTTCATTTGCAATCTTATACATTTTATATTGCAGTTTGTCTGGGCGAAGTCCCCACTCATATTCATCATATTCAGCTTGAGTTATCACACCACATGCTAAGGCTTGATCAATTACATCATTCACTTCACTAGTCCAAGTAATATCTACCATCTCAGCTTCAGTTGTAAGCGGATTACCAGCAGGGTCTCTAAGCTCTTCAAATACTGTAGCGAGTTCAGATATACCATTTGGATCTGATACTATTACATATTTATAAAATGTTTTCCATACCTCATCATTTCCTGATCCTGGTTCTGGTATGATTTCATTCATATTAGTATTTTCATCATAATCCCAAACAAACATTTCATGAATTATAGGGTCTAGTGATCCGCCGCTCAATACTGCTTCAGTTGTTACTATATCGGCTGATACCAGAGGGGCAAACACTCCCATTACCATAACCAATGCAACTAACATTGAATTTATTTTATTCATATTTTTCTCTCCTTTCAATTATTTTTAATAGGTTATTTATTTTTTACTTGTCAACCCATTAAGAATCCCAATACTTGGAATCCAAATTGTACATAGTATTAAATTCATATAGTTATTGGCGGATTGTAATAATGAATAAAAAGATAAGGATTAATTACTATATTCGAAAGCTACGTTACTAATAAATTCCATCTTAAGAATAGTCATAAATGCTATATTACTTTGTTACATATTTCCAAAAGTCCAATTTAATAATTGGAATTTGAAATATATGAAATTCAAAATACTAAACAGTATATATTTTAGATAAGTTTATACTAATAAATTAAAACATGTTTAAAATAGAGATAATAAGATAACCAATGGTGTGTGTTATTCATATCCGGAAGATTATTGAAGGGTACCTTTCTACTTAATATTGCATATTCGTACTATTTTAAATATGGCTATGCACTAAGCTATTCTACTTATACTGCATATTAGAGTAGGTATTGCTATTCATTTAATATTCTTATTAGTAGTAATATTATATTATTTAGTAATATCAATGATTTCAATATTTAGAGTTCTTGATGGCGGTAATAGGGCCTTACTAGTTATTCACCCTGTTTAAATCAGGTATTAACTATGTACATGAAAGAATATGATATATGTAATATAAAAAAATTATACGAAAAAAAAGAATATGTTTTCTTTTTCACAATATAATTATAATTTCAAATTAAAAAGGATCAGGAGGATCATGAATAAAAAAGTTATGTTTCTGCTTATATTCATAAGTTTAATAATACACACAGACTCATCACAAGCCATAAGCGCAGCCGCCGGACCAGGAGTAATTATAATCGACACGGTCGCCTCACAAGATTTTAAAGAGGCCAGGAAATGCAACTTGATAGTACAAAACACCGACATAGTACCATTGCAGGTTCATTTCAGCACCCAGGGAGATATCAATGACTCAGATATAATAAGGATCAATTTTAGTGATAATAATTTTATCCTCCAACCAGATAATAAACAAACCATTTTGGTTTCAATATCAGCTAAAGGTCCTGGAACATATCAGGGAAAGATACTTTCATCCTTTTGCAGCGTACAGGAATCAAGTGATGTGACCGGTTCCGGGGTTAGCTTTTCAGCCAGTACAAAAGTAACGGTCAATGTATATGGAGAACAGCCCAGCGGGTCTGTTACCAATGTTACAGTTCATGATATCAGCGTTAATGAACCACTCGTAATTACAGTAGAATTTGAAAATACTGGTAATGTTGTAGCTTCACCGTATTTCACTGCTGCAATAATAAAGAACAATGAAATAGTGGATACCATATCTGTAAATAGTACCGAGGTCACCGCACATAATAAACAGGTACTTGAATTGGTATGGGACTCGACAGGACAAGGAACAGGAAATTATACAGCAAATATTGAGATCGGACTTTATGACGAAATACTGTATGATAATAACCATGAATTTATAATAATTCTTCGAGACTCTCTCAAATCAACACCAACACCCACCATCACACACAACAGTACAGTAACGGAAGAAATAAATACTGCTTCTAATAAAAACACGAGCAAAATCACATATATTCTTGTGATTGGTATTATAATGATACTGCTATTGGTTATTATAAAACAGGTTATTTAATAAAGTGAAAAAAATCTATCAAAATAAAGAAAAACAAACTAATTTAAAAAATAATACAAAAGAAAAAATAGGGAGGTATATATATATGAAAATGCAAATTTTGCTTCTGGGTATACTCATACTAACAGTAGCACAGGCTACCGGGATTACTGAAACATATGTTACGGAAGCAGCCGTCTTAGACCCTGCTGCCGATCCTGTAATAAACAGTTCAAGTTTTACAGCAACCCCTGGAGTTGAGAGAGACTATTTAATTCCTTACGGCTTTACCGGGGAACCAATTGACTTTGCCGTTAATGTAAGAGACAACGATGGTGTATCAGATATCGCAACAGTTGAACTGATACTCTCCGATGACACAACCATTAGCCAAGATGATACGGTTATAGCCCTGTCTCATAGCGGTAATGTAGATGACAATACAGCTACCTTTATTGGTACATTGAGCATATCATCATCAAGTGCTCTTAAACATGTATTCGTCAATGCAACCGACAATACAGGTTCGATTGCGACAAATAATGGTATCAAAGTCGGAGAGGTGTTCGAAAATCCACTAACAGGTTTTGAGATCAAGGACGGATCAGGAAATTCTATCACTTCTATTAGTTTTCCGGCATCTTTACCTGGCATCCGTGTTGAATCGGATTTGAACACAATCCAGATCATTAATAATGATCCTGATGGTGTTGGAATGAAGATCAAGGTATCAGTGGAAGGAACACCACTGATCAATGGCACAAACCAGATCGATATGTCAAACATGGAAGTGGATGATATTGTACTTTCGGAAACTCTGACTGTAATTGATTCGGACATTAGTGCCGGTGCAACATCCGACCATAATTTCTATTTGAACTATCCGGACCAACTTGCATCAGGTACCTATCAGGGAAGTATTAACTTTGAGGTTGAAGCTGTATGAACATATAGAAACTGCTGGAAACGGCAGTTTTCTTTTTTTTAAAATATAACGGAAAAATGAGATCAACTACAATCATTCTTATACTGCTTATCATTCTATTATCAATAGAAACGACATCAGCAGAGGATATTGAATGGGCATCAGAAAGCGAATATACACTCTATGAGGGTGATCGTTTCTCAAAAGAAGGATATAAAGTAGAAGCATCTGCTTTTTATGTAGACCCCGGTCTTGTTCTTATCACAATATACCAGAATGAAGAAGTGGTAGCGAGTGATATTATAACAGGGAACGAATGGATAAATTATAATGATGAGATCAATGTTACTGTAGTCAATACCACTGGTTATAATAGGATATGGATCAACGAAAAGGATAAACCAAGAGCAGAAATTGAAGTACGTTTTCGAGCCGTACCTGAACTTCAGTTAACAATTTCAATTAATAAAGAGGTATATGAGCCGGATGATCAAATAATTCAAACAGAAGTGGTGGTAAAGAATACCGGAACATGGAGTATCAAAGATGTAGAACTTAATATTCAAACAGATGGATTGCAAACATCAAAAAATCTAAAATTTAATTATGATAATATTGCAAAACGACGCTCGGAAAAAATAGAATTCTATCTTAAAATTCCCAATTTAAAGGAACAACGAACATACAATATTACATCTACAGTATTTGGTAAGAGCTGGGATGGGGAGAGGATCACTGCCAATACATCAAGATCGATCACAATATTACCAGGCTGGAAAATACTTGAAATACAAAAAAAAGTAACCGAATCTGTTTATCTACATGGTGATTATATTAAGAACCATGATATTGTTTATAATAATTATACTAATAATTCAAATATTTCAACTAATTCCACCGCATTGGTAACTCTTGAAATTTCTAATCCGGGAATAACAGATATAAAAGGTATTGTACTTACAGACTATCTTCCTGAAAACTTTGTACTTGATGATGATTCAAGTCTGGACTGGGAATTTAATCTAAGTTCAAAGAAAAAGAAGGAGTTTTCATATTCAATGAAACCCCTCTCTCATGGGATATACACTATCCCTGATGCTGTGGCTAACTGGAGCCTGGACGGGAAACAATATGATGCTACATCGATTTTAAATCAATCACAGATCATTGTACACGCAGCATGCATCAACCTGACTAAATCCACAGATCAAACCTACATAAGTCCTGGAGACGAAGTAACAGTAAGTGTGAATATCAAAAATACAGGCACTATCCAAGCTACAGTCAACGTAAGCGATATAATACCGGAAAATGCAATTTTATCAAATAATAGTATTACACGATTAAAAAGAGTTTTTTTGCAGGAAGGCGGCAGTCAGCGTCTTGTTTATCGAATAAAGATAAATTCGACACAAGATATGCTGCTGCCGTCTGCTAGTGCTAATTTTTCAGATATATATGGTTATTCAGGTACGACTGCTTCTAATACTATAACAATCTATGTAAATGAAGCTTATAATACTGTAAATGAAACTAATAATACTGAAAATGCAACCCAGGCAATAGCCAACCAGACTGAAGTCTCAACAAGCGGAATATTTTCTATGGTTATTGAGTTTATTTCCAATTTATTCTCCAATGAGTCAGTGTCAGAATAAACCTTAACCAATTCTTCATATCTTATAATAAGGAGATACAGTCAATACCAGCACTTTTGACTTACGCAGAACCTTCTCAGTAACACTTCCTGTCAACTTCTTAAGCCCGGTCTTTCCATATGTACTAATAATGATCCTGTCCACTTTCTTTAATTCAGCCGCTTCCACGATACAGGTGGCCGGGTCTCCGTCTTCAATGATCATCGAGACATTTCTGGCATCAATCCCATGACCTACCAGGGCGTCCTTACATTCATCCAACAGTTTTTTACCTCCTTCTTCCATCCACTTCTTCCTTTCCTGGCCGGTAGTAGCGATAACATGGATCAAAATGATCTCAACTTTATGATGTCTAGCTATTGATAAGGCAACTTTTGCAGCCTTTTTAGAGAATTCCGATCCATCAATAGGTACAAGGATCTTCATTCAGGACCATCTTCCTGTATCCGTCGCATTATAATACCTTCGGCCACTTTTGGTAAAAAAAGAGTGGATTTTTGTGGAAAATTCTTCTTTTCTACATGGGCCTTATATTCTACATCTTTTATTGTAAGTGGTCTCATTAAAAAAGCTGCATTGAATCCTTGCCCATCAACCTTTAAGGCTGCATCCGATACACTATCAGTAAAAACGATATTATCTTCCTTATTTCCGTCAATACAGGGATCGATTATCCATTCATTAAGTGAAAGATAATCAAGCCCTGTCTTTTCACCTAACTTATCAGAAAGCTGTATTACTTTATCCCTGTGTGCCCTGATCACTGAAAAAGTCTTTTTATAATAAAAACCGATCCTCACATCGAACTTATCTTCTTTTGTATGAAGGATCCGGTTAAACTCATCATTTTGATCTCCTTTCAATATTATATCAAAGAACCGGTCTATTTGGTTTTTCAGCATGTCATGATTATAGTTCTTTATACACCTATGCCATGGAAGCAGTAGCAATGCCTGATCCCCTCCCTCCATTAACATCATCATAGTATAGTCAATACCATCCTGCTTACTAAGTCGGCTTGCAGCAGAAAAACGGTGGTGGCCATCCAGAATAAGTAACTTCTTATCTGACATTAATTCCTGGATTTTTCGAATAAGCCCAGGATCAGTGATCTCCCATAATAAATGCCTGGTATTTTGTAATGTAAGATCAACCAGTGGCAGTCTATCATTTCTAAGTACAAGCCCGGGTCTTTTAAAACCAAGATAATCCTCTAAAATAATATTAATATCATGCCCAGGCATATTATATTCAGAAACAATAGGTGCAAAATTCATACGGCATACTTTCATTAATTCAGATCGTTCAATAGAATTTTTCTCAAAGATATTCTCATGCCCAACTATATTGCCTTTTCCGATAGGTTCAACTTTTACCAGGGCAACCAGGCCAAATGCAAAATATGTATTTCTTTTCCCTGTACCATGGATCTCCCGGTGGATGTTCTCAGGGAGATTGTACCTGATCCCGTAAATATATAATGCAGGATGTTTACTTTCTCTAAGTACACCATCAGTAAAAAGCCTGGATAGATTATTCTTTGCACTATTAATGAACTCTTTACTATCAACATTGTTCTTGCGTGTGGTTAAGTGGATGATATTATTACTCTTATTTCCGTAGCTGTCATATTCTGTTTTGTCGATGATATCGTAGACCGGACATATCAATTTATTTCGGTCTGGCATTTCCGGGTTCAGTATTGTTGTCTTAAAAGGTTTGATAATTACCATATATGGTACGTCCATTGGTTAATTGTAAGTTGCATTTGATTAACTTAAAGACGATTGTATAAATTAAATTTTCGTATTTTTTCTCACACTACTCATCATCATGTGAGCATATGGTTTAAGGCAGATGAGCACTATATAGTAATTACTCGATTTATCAATAAAACGGGGGTTTAAAAATGAAATCATTAGCTGTTATAAGAGCAGATAGTAATACAAAAGTAAATATAGCAATTCGTGATCTGGTTAGATACGGTCACATTTCTTTTGACGATAGTCCTAAGAAAATGGATCCGCAAAAAGCCGACAAAGTACTTACAAACGTAATGAACACCAATCTAAGAAATACCTGCAACTCTGCAGCAGTAGTTCCTCTTGGTGACCATGCCAGTGCAGCCATAGGCAGGTTGAAGAAGATTCATCCTCCGGCTCACATAATTATTGTAAGTCCAAGACATTCTATGTATAGCAATCTTGCTAAAGATATAGACAATATGCCTGAAATGGATGTCGTAATCCATGAAGAAGATGATTTTTAATAGTACATCAAGTATAACTTGATGTACTCAATAAAATCCGACCGAAGGGAGGATTTTATTTTAATCATTTTCTTTTTATTTTTACAATATCTCCGAGTGTAGTTCCCTGTAATAAGGTACCATGCTCCATGTTATCACTACTCGTTCTTTCTGTAAGTTTTATTCCCAGGGCATATTCAAGTTTTTTACGCATTGAATCTTCAGGTATGATCTCTGAGCGTTCGATCTTACGGATCAGTGAGGCTTTCTCTTTCATGTTCATACCCAGTTCCTCTATTGTTAATCCTTTTGCCTCCCTTGCTTCACGTATTACCTGGCTATAATCATGGATTATCTCTTCATCCATTTCTCTAAAAAAATTGCGTTTAGACTTTTTAATAACAGGTGTTGGTGCAACCGGAGATACTTTTCTTGATGATGGCACCCATCCATCAGGAGTTTTTCCATACTGGGCACATTTGGCGCATACTTCAAGTTCAGAACCTTCTACTACTACCCTTCTTGGTGACCCGATAATCTCAACGCCGCATATTTCACATTCCATTATTAACTCTTCCTTCGAAAAGGCTATATATCCTGTTCACTTAAATAATATTCGGAGAATTACAATGACAGAAGTTCTGGAAGACAATTTAGTAAAAGAATCTTCGATCAATATCACGCCAGACCTCGCTAGTGATGATTTTTCAAGATATTTGATAGACCGGATGCATCAACTCGAACAAAGGAATCTCTTTCTTAAGGAACAACATTTAAAAATAGAAGCTGAAAAGCGTCAGGCAAATTCTCAAAAATTGAAGTTTGAACGGGAATTAAGGCAGCTGCGTAGTGAAATGGAACGTTTGAAAGCAGCACCTCTTATTGTAGGTACGATAGTAGATGTTCTGGAAAATGACAAATTGATCGTAAGAAGCAGTACTGGCCCGCAGTTTATAGTAGGTCTGTCCAAATTTATAAAAGAATCTGAACTGGAGCCCGGGAATCAGGTTGCTATGAACCAGCAAACCCTGGCAGTGGTAAGTACTCTCCCACCCTCAAAGAGTCATTTGATACGCGGATTAGAATTGATTGAATCACCGGATGTGGACTATTCCCAGATAGGTGGGCTTGAAGAGCAGATCAGGGAGCTCAGAGAAGCTGTAGAATTGCCTTTAATGAAACCTGAAGCTTTTACAAAGGTCGGCATTGATCCTCCGAAAGGTGTACTGCTGTATGGCCCACCGGGGACAGGTAAGACCATGCTTGCAAAGGCCGTAGCTAACCATACCAATACCAGTTTCATTAGATTAGTAGGTTCGGAACTTGTCAGGAAATATATCGGGGAAGGGGCCCGTATGGTCAGGGAACTTTTTAAACTTGCCGCAGATAATGCTCCCAGTATAATTTTCATTGATGAACTTGATTCGATCGGAGCTAAACGATATGACGGAGCTACAGCCGGTGATCGGGAAGTGCAGCGTACGTTAATGCAATTACTGGCTGAAATGGACGGTTTTGATCCGAGAAGTGATGTTAGACTCCTGGCAGCTACAAACCGGCTTGATATACTTGATTCCGCAATACTTCGTCCGGGGCGGTTTGACAGGTTTATTGAAGTTAACCTACCAGATGAAAGTGCCAGAGAAAGCATTCTAAGGATCCATACCCATAAAATGACACTTTCAAAGGATATTAAATTTAAATATCTGGCAAAGATTACCGAAGGATCATGTGGTTCTGATTTGAAGGCTATAGCTACGGAAGCTGGTATGTTTGCTATTAGGAATGAAAGGGACTGTGTTGAAATAAAGGATATGGAAGACGCTATTACAAAAGTATTGAAACATGGAAAGAATTCTAATGCTATTGTTGGGAATATGTTCCAATAAGAATCAGTAAGAGAGGGTGGATATATAATATGAGTACGTTGCAGGAAAAATTAGAAGAAATCCTGGGTGATCTTGAGACAACAGGCGTTATTAAAGCCTCTGGTATTATTTCACGTAATGGTCTTAAAATGGTATCCAGTACGGCTGAAGATATGGACAGTGAATCCTTTGCTGCCCTTTCTGCTATTCTTCACTTATCAGCAGAATCCACTATTAATAGACTCTGCAAAGAGATTCCTAAGACCACTATTGTTCAAACCGATCACCATAATCTGATCACTTACTCAGCTGGTTCCAATGCTTTGATCGTGGTATTAACAAACCGTGGAATGAATATTGAGGTTATTTTAAATAAATTAGAAAAAGCTGCGAAAAAAGTAAAAGAGCTTGTATAAATATTAAATCATATTCATCCAAAGATTTTATTATTAAGCACTTATATCAAGAAACCTTGATAATATGACAACAAAATATGAGTACATCACTAACCTTGATTCAAAATATGTATTCCAGAATTATACGCGCCAGCCTTTAGCCTTAATACGTGGAAAGGGTGCAGTAGTATGGGATACACAGGGCAAGGAATATATAGATTGTGTTGCGGGTATCGCAGTAAATAGTATCGGGCATTGTCATCCTTACGTTATTGAAGCAGTAAACCATCAGGTGTCTGAGCTTATTCATGTCTCTAATCTGTATTATAATCAAAAACAACCCGAACTTGCAGAAAAACTAGTCCGGCTTACAAAGATGGATCGGGCATTCTTCTGCAATTCAGGGGCTGAAGCAGTTGAAGGGGCATTGAAATTGGCTAGAAAAGCAACGGGACGTACTGATTTTGTGGCTGCTGAGAACGGGTTTCACGGAAGGACTATGGGGGCTTTGAGTACCACACATAAGCAACAATACCGCACCCCCTTCGAACCACTCATTAAAAATGTGGATTTTGTGCCTTATAATGACATCGAAGCATTGAAAGCCGTTGTAAAGAAGAGCACTGCAGCAGTTATACTCGAACCTATCCAGGGCGAAGGCGGGATAAATATACCTGACAATAAGTATCTGCAGGCAGCAAGGGATATATGCGATGATTCAGGAGCACTATTGATATTCGATGAGATCCAGACAGGATTCGGGAGAACCGGACGCTGGTTTGCATGTGAATATTCAAACGTCAGACCTGATATAATGACAATTGCAAAGGCAATGGCCAGCGGTCTGCCCATGGGTGCCATACTTGCTAAAGAGCAGACAGCTTCAAAGATGCAAAAAGGCGAACATGGAACTACCTTTGGTGGAGGGCCCCTGTTATGTGCAGCTGCATTGGCAGTATTAAAAGTAATTGAAGATGAGGACCTGGTAGCAAAGTCTGCTAATATGGGCGATTATTTTACAGACAGACTAAAAAGTATCGGATCAGATAATATTAAAGAGATACGCAGCAGAGGTCTTATGATCGGTATCGAACTTGCACTTAAGTGTGCACCTGTTGTGGAATATGCAAGAGTTAACGGTGTATTGCTAAATTGCACATCTGACTGTGTACTCAGACTGGTTCCTCCACTGGTAATTACTACTAAACAGATCGATCGTGTGACCGAGGTTATAGAAAAAGGCATTCAAGAGGCAAAATGAGGCACATAACTGATCTTCTTAAGAGTTCTATTAAAGAAATAAATGAATATGTCCCTGGCAAGTCAATAGAGGAAATTGCGATGGGTTATGGGATCAGGCCCGAAGATATCATCAAACTCGGTTCTAATGAGAACCCACTTGGTCCTTCTCCTATGGCAGTAGAAGCTATACGCTCCAGCTCGCAAACTATTAGCATATATCCTTCACCTGATGCAGGAGAACTTCGTAGTGTACTGGCAGAATATGTGGGATTTCCTGAAGATAGAGTGGTCATGGGTGCTGGTATGGACGGTGTAGTAGATACTTTAATGCGGTTATTCATTCAGCCAGGTACTAAAGCGCTTATTACCACTCCTACTTTTTCATATTATGAGATCGCAGTAAGAGCCCAGGGAGGTACTCCTGTATTCGTAAGACGCTCGGATGATTTTAGTATAGACACCGATGCAGTAGTATCTTCTATAGATGATTCTACTAACCTGGTCTTCCTATGCTCACCTAATAACCCCTCAGGGAACAGCATACCTGAAAGTGATTTAAAGGAAATATTAGATAGATCGGATGCATTAGTATTTCTTGATGAGGCCTATGTGGAATTCGCCAATACACAGCTTACACATCTATCTTATGAATATGACAATCTGGTAGTTGGACGTACCCTGTCCAAGGCTATGGGTATTGCCGGGCTTAGAGTAGGGTACGGCATTGTTCCCGGGTGGATATATAAAGAATATATGAAAGCTACCACACCGTTTGCCGTGAACAGGATCGGAGTAGCTGCAGGACTGGCTGCTCTTAAGGATACGGAATATAGAAAAAGGACCATAGAGAATGTACGTATTGGCAGGACATTCCTTAGCCAACAATTGTCTTCTTACTGCCATGTATACCCATCCCAAGCAAATTTTATTATGTTAGACGTTTCCCCGAAAAAGAGCAGTGAAGTAGTAGAGAAAATGTTAACAAAAGGAATCATTATACGTGACTGCAAGTCATTTCGGGATGCAGGTGAGCATCTGGTCAGGATCACTATAGGAAAACCTGATCAAAACAGGCGGGTTGTGGATACATTAATTGATATATTGCGGTCATGATCATTGCATTGACCGGTACTCCAGGCACAGGAAAGTCCTCAATATGCACATATCTTAACAGGGAATTTAAGATCATTGATCTCAACATGCATATAAAAAAGGAAGGATTACATTTTGGACAGGATGAACAGCGAGGTTCCTTGATTGCTGATATGGATGCTGTGCAGGGCCGTATGGATGAGATGCTTAAAAATAATACCGTAACAGTAATAATCGAAGGGCACTTATCACATTATCTCAAGGGCATAGATGCAGTCATTGTGCTGCGGACAAGACCTGAAATCCTTGCCAAACGCCTTGCAGCCAGAGGATATCTACCTGAAAAAGTAAATGAAAATATTGAAGCTGAAGCACTGGATGTGATATTGATAGAAGCAGTAGAACGACATCAGAAGGTCTATGAAGTAGAGACTGGTGCAACCACACCCGAAGAGGCCTCACGGGTTATTCATTCATTAGTGTTACAGTTGGAAGCAGGAGATATAGTATCCTTAAATGAATATCTCCCCGGGCGCTTTGATTGGAGTGAAGAGGTATTTCTTTGACCCTGAACAAATACAGATCTTATATGGATTTTATTCTTAATCCTTCAGCGGCTTTTCTCATCCGCATTGGATTAACACCCAATATCGTTTCTGTACTCTCTATGGCATTTGCTATTATAGCAGGGATTTGTTATTATTTTTCATATCTATGCCCTATTAATAAACTGATATACTTAATGTTAGCTCTGGTGTTTGTTATACTGAACTCTTTTTCCGATGCCGTTGATGGTGTCATGGCAAGACAGAATGGTATGCAGTCGAATAAAGGAGATTTTTTGGATCATGTTATCGACCGCTATGCAGATACTATTATTATTTGTGGAATATTCTTTGCCGCTTATGTACACTGGATGATAGGTGTTGTGGCTATCACTGGTGTTTTAATAACAAGTTATATAGGTACTCAGGCCCAGGCAGTAGGAATTCAGCGGGATTACGGTGGGATTATGGGACGGGCTGATCGTTTGTTTTTTATTTTTATTGCCAATATTGTGAATATTATATATCCTCATGAGATATATGGTCTGGAGGCATTGGGTTGGGTTATTGTGATAATAGCCATAACGTCTCATATAACGGCTATTCAGCGGTTTTTTCATATATGGGGCACGGTTGAAAAATAGCAAAATCCTCGCTATCGCTCGGATTTTCTTGACTGAAGCTTCGAAGAAGCTGAAGATTAGAAAATGTGAACGGAGTGAGCATTTTCGAT
>JAIOQW010000305.1 GCA_021108405.1 Methanosarcinales archaeon | reverse complement strand
TGATTTAAATAAGCGGCTCCAATGATTTTTTCAGTAATATGATGATTTTTTGACTCTGTCATGAAATACCATATCCTTTTTTTCAATAATCTGTGTAAATCTGTGTTCGTATATACACCTATATCGCAGGAAAAAAAATATAACTTCTTGCAGCCTACTCTGAAAGTAGGCCGAGAGGGATAACAAACACTGTGTTTGGGATTCGTTCCCGTTGATTAACCTGTTACCCTCTCTTCCTTTCAATACACGAATTAGTACGTTTTGACCATATAAATAAATATGTATCACATATAACTAGCGAACTTGTGGGAAGGAAAAAGGAGGAAATATTGTTCTCTCGGCCTTAACATTTGAGATAAAATATAACCAAGGAGGCCGAAATATGAATCAGAATATAAAAATATTAATTGGAATTGATGTATCGAAAAATAAACATGATATTTGTATCAAAAACAACAACGGGAACGTGCTCAAACAATTTAAGATCAAGAACACAAAGGAAGGTCTTAATAAACTCTACATAACAGTAGATAAATTTAAAGCTAATACTGGAGAAAATGCAGAAGCATTTTTTGGCATGGAAGCAACTGGAATATACTGTTTCCCATTATATTCTGCACTTAAGCGAGATGGATGTCTGGTGAAACTTTTTAATCCAATTCAAACAAATGGTTATCGTAAAATGGAAATACGCAAGACAAAAACAGATCAGATCGATTCCGCTATCATTTCAGATATGTTACGTTATCATGAACCATCTGTTTCAACTACTTTTGATAATTTAGCGATATACCAGCTAAGAGAATTGTGCAGAGTACGTCAGCGAAATGTGGATAAACGTACCAAGTGTAAAATTCAGCTTATCCGCAATCTCGATTTGATTTGGCCTGGATATAAGTCAGTTATGAAGAGTATTTTTGGAAAAACTTCACTGGCAATTCTAAAAGAATATTCATCTCCCTCAATTGCAGCTTCAAGGCCCATCGAAGAGATTTTTGAAATGATTAAAAAAAATTCACGATCACAAATATCAAGAGAACAAGCACAAGAGTTATACAATCAAATAGAGCACATATTAACTGTGCCTGAAATTGATTCTATTGTCAGTATTGAAATCAAAACACTTGTGTTAGAAATTGAAATGTACAATAAACAGATTCAAGCATTAGATAAAGAAATCAATCTGTCGATGAATCAGATGAATACACAGATTACATCGATTCCTGGTATTGGCAGCTATTTAGGAGCAGTTATTCTTGGTGAAATTGGCGATATAAGTAGATTTAGTAATGTTAAAAAGTTAGTTGCTTTTGCTGGTCTTGATCCGGTTATAAATCACTCGGGAAAGTTCAAAAATAAAACCGGACATATTTCAAAGAGAGGATCACCAGATCTTCGGTGGGCTTTATTCACAGCAGCAAATGTTGCAAGGCAGAAAGATGTAAATCTACGAAAATATTATGAAAAGAAAATGAATAAAGGAAAGCATTTTCATTCAGCATTAAATGCTTTAGCTGCTAAATTACTAAGAATTGTTTATTGGGTATTAAATAACAATAAAGAATATCAAACACAACAGGCATAAGCATTAGAAAAGGGAAGAAACCAAATACAATAGCGATCAGCTTAAGCTATCTTATTTGAGGTTCAAAATAGTGAGTAATTGATGAAATCCAGAAATATCACATTAGAAGAAAGAATTGATTTAACAATGTCTCCTCATTTATTTAAGAATATTAAAACTGAATGTCATATTTGCAGATCTGGTAGAAAGAGAATTTTGCGTCCATTTATCTATTACATTAATGGTAAGTTTGAAGCAGTATTTGAATGTGAGCGATGTAAACTTACAGGAGGCACATCAAATGATCTTGGCAGACCTAGTTATAGATATCGCGATTCAGAACAGATAAAGGATGTATGGCATGAACGTTTTAAAGATGAAAAAGATGAATAATAACAACAATCATTAGTTCGAGGGGGTTCGGGGGATGTGCCCCCGATATTTGAAACTGTGGATGCTACTTAAACCACTTAATAAAATAATAGGGTATATGTTAGCCTATCTCTCTTCGCCTACATTCAGCAAATATGTTGATATTTTTGATAAATATTAGGTACATTTATTCTATCTCATACATGAAAAATATACAAAACAAACCGAAAGGTATAATCGTACGTTAATCCGTGTCTATATTAATCCTTCATTTTACCATACTTTTTGAAGTGGATACATAACTTTGGTATATCCGAACCTGGTCCATATATGCATCCTTACGGGCGAACTCCAATCATCACATACTCCCTTCACTCTTCTCCTGCATTAAGTCTTTCGACCCAACCCCACAAAGTCAACGACCCCGGACGCCGCTTCGCTCTGTCCGGGGCATCTGGTTGATGCTCGGATTTATTTATACACCTCAATTTTTTTATTCAATATAGCAACTGCTTATTTATAGATGACTTTATTTACATTATTAAATTGAATTTTAAATAAAAATTCTGTAAGCCAGTATGTCAGACCAAAGTAGCTTTTGAAGATAAGATCGTAATATAAACATTTAATAACTTTAAAATTAACTTACAAGCTGAAATATAACTATAATAATTTCATATAGAGTTAGATTAATTATGAAAATAAATGTTCATGTAATAAATTCTGACAATCTATTAGAAGCGATATTATCCCCAAAAGAAACTTCAAATGGAACTTTTTGGAGTGGGTTTGCTGAAGGTTATAGTGGCGATGATTATAGTATATCAATTTTAACTGACGAAGAAAATAAAATCAAGTCAATAGAAAAAGGTAATAATATCCGAAGCCCAGATGATGCTATAAATGACGAATTTGAGATGATAATTACTGAATTATCAGAGCGAAAACTAGAAAATAAAAACGCAGGGATTGAAGATACAGATGAAGATTCCGAAGTCATTTCAGAACTAAAACCTTATGATCCGGAATTGATAAGAGTTGATACAAAATCGATGTCTATAAGTTATGTTTTAGAAATGATGGATGGTGAGCACAATGATTTGGATTTATCTCCTGATTTCCAAAGAAATTTTGTATGGACTGATATTACTCGTAAATCCAGATTAATTGAGTCGATTTTACTAAGAATTCCCTTGCCAGTTTTTTATTTATCACAAGATAATGATGGAAAATTGCAAATTGTTGACGGGGTTCAAAGGCTCACAGTGATTAAAGATTTTTTAAAAAATGAATTTAAATTGAAAAATTTAGAATATTTACAAGATTGTAAGGGTTGTTATTTTAATAAAAATGATACAAAGAATCTCGATCCAAAATATATTAGAAGGATTAATCAAACTCAACTTATTTTTAATATTATAGATCCCCAAACACCACACAAAGTCAAGTTTGATATTTTTAAAAGAATCAATACTGGTGGCAAACCTCTAAATAATCAGGAAATACGTAATTGTCTGGCTAGTCCTCGAATAAGATCTATGATAAAAGAATTATCAAGTTCGAATGAATTTACAGAAGCTACTTTTGGAAGTGTAAGTTCGATTAGAATGGCTGATGAAGAACTCGTAATGAGATTTTTAGGATTTTATTATATTAAAATATTAGGTAATGAAAAACTAAAATATAAAGGGGGAATGAAACTATTTCTTGATGAGACTTTAGAATTATTGAACAATGAAAAAGGTGAAGAAAAATTAAATATGATTCGGAATGCTTTTTTAAATTCTATGAAAATTGCTGAATATTTGTTTGGCGAATATGCCTTTAGAAAATGTAAATGTGAACATATTAAACCTAATGCAAGAAAACAATTAATCAATAAGTCACTATTTACTTCATTATCAGTTTTATTATCAAATTTCGATTATAATGAAGTTAAGAATAAAAATGAGAAGAAGTGTCTTCTCGAACCATTTGCTCTTGAACTAGACAATAATCAAGATTTTTATAATGCAATTACTATCGGTACAAATGATCAAAAAAGAATTGGACTGACTTTTTTAACTGTTCAAAAAATAATTACCGACCATTTGAAGGTTTGACTATGATAAGAAATGTAACCATTAAGAATTTTAAATGTTTTTTAGATAATTCAATTAGTTTTAATGGATTAACAGTATTAGCTGGATCAAACGCAGTGGGAAAATCAACAATAATACAAGCACTTTTACTTGTGAGGCAGACTATTGATAAGTTAAAAACTGATCATAAGCCTTTTGACTTTGATATTCAATTAAACGGTGAATATCTGTTAAATTTAGGTGATAGTTCACAGGTACTTTCTTCAGCGGCAACTTCAGAAGAAATTAGTTTCACCCTAAATGATAAAGCCGATGTTGAGATGACATTTAATTATTCTATGTCTAAAAAAAAATCAGAGTTAGTACTAAAGTTCAACAATTCAGAAAATATTCATCAAAATCAATCTTTATCGATTTATAATAATCAATTCCATTACCTCAATGCAGAGCGATTAGGACCAAGGGTTATCCAAAGTCTAGTTAATCAGAATTTTGCTAATACCGGATTTCAAGGAGAATATACAGGATGTACTTTAGCAAATAACAGCGATTATAAAATTGACAAAAAAAGAAGAATCAATAGTGCTAAATTAACCGTACCTAACTTAAATAAGCAAGTAGAATATTGGTTAAATTACATTGTTCCAGGCATCGAAATCACTACTGCTCTGTATCATGAAATAAATATGGTGGGTTATCACTTAAGAAGAAGTTACTCTGATACAAAACCATTAAATCCTAATAATGTTGGTTTTGGAATTTCATATGTCCTTCCAATTATAGTTAGTGGATTGATGGCAGATAAAGGATGTCTATTAATAGTAGAAAATCCAGAGGCACATCTACATCCAAGTGGACAATCGAGGATTGGTCAATTTTTAGCACAGATAGCTTCTTCAGGTGTTCAAGTTCTAATAGAAACACACAGTGAACATGTGATTAATGGAATACGAATAGCCATTTTAAAAAAGTGTATTCCAAATGATTTGATATCTATCAATTTTTTTAATATAAATGAAAAATCTAAAAGTCCAGAAATTCAGCATTTAACAATAGATGAAAATGCAGGATTATCTGATTGGCCATATGGATTTTTTGACCAAGAAGAGAGAGATTTGGCAGATATATTTGAAGGTAGAAAGCAGTGAAAGCAGATTTATATTTATTCAATTCATCTTTTATTGATAAAGATGAAATCTCACCAGATATTTTTTGTGACAATCTAAGAGAGCTTCAAAAAACAATACTACATATAAATAAAATTAATAATCAATTTCCGAGTGAAAAGGATCAAGTGTTCAGAAATAATGATATATTCTATATTAAAATTTTCGAAAATGTCACAATTCATGACATTTTATTTGTTAAGAATGAATATTTTAGCAAATACCGAGATGAAATATCTATTTTAAGAAAAATTCTTATTAATCATGCGAAGCAAAGTGATTTAACTGAAGAAGAAATAGTATTTCTTTTGATGAATAATTCAGATGCTCTCACAGGTTTACTTTGTTTTCATTCAATTGATGTAGATGAAATTGATGATAAACTTATTATTCAAACGAAAGAACATTGGGATAATTTTCATAGGTATTTTTTATCGAAAAATCCAGTCGATGAATCGAACTTTTATTATGAATCTCAGAAATATTTTACAAATATCAATTTCCATCCAAATGTGGAGCCATCACTAAGAGGATTAGAAGGTGGTTTAAAAAAGTTTGCAAAAGGGATTGTATATAATCTTACTCAACTTAATGATAATTTCAGTAAATATAATAATCCTTCTGATCGAATTCGAACCTTAAGGAAGTTTTCTTCTATTTGTAAAGTGGATGCTTCAGCTGAGGGGGATACAAGGAGAAGATCTTCACTTACTTTTGACTTTATTGATGAAAATTCAAATCCAATATCGATTTATTGTGAACCTCACTTAAAATTAGGTAAAAATGACTTGCCCGGGGATACACATTTTTATTTTAATAGAATTTATTTTCATGAAGGGAAACCAGATGTAGAAGGAGGGCGAATCTTGGTTGCTCATATTGGAAAACATCTTTAAATAACAAATATATTTTATTTTTTTAAGAGATACAACTTGCATAATTTTTTAACAATTTGTAATAAATGAAAAACTCTAAGGTTTATTATCCGAGCATAAATCTCCCATTCCGCAGTCACCGGTATACTCCGGACAAATGTCCCGGGCCTGTATATAGCGATTTTTCAGGATTATCTCCTATTATACTCGTATTATTGTGTGCTGAGATATATTTCTCATCCACATCCCAGTCAGCACTCACAAAGCCGTGGTAACAGCTTGGAGCCCATAGATGGTCTCAGCACCATTCCTTCAAATAGGAAAATTTTATCCTGAGCATCCTGCTTTTTTTACTTATGATCATCTTCGATATATAATTTACGGAATATTTTGGTGGATATTTAACAATCAATGTATATGATCAGGATTAATTTTTATATTAATAATCTCAATATCATCCTTCCTTGCCCATCAAAACCACAACCTATCTTTACTATCAGATTACATCAGGATTGTAGACTATCACTATTACCATCTGATTTGAAGTAGATACGTAAATACGAAGCATTTTTGATATATCAAGTTATACTTAACTGGAATTAGCATGATTGAGATCCGTACTACAGACATTACAAAATTAGATCAGATACTAAATCTATCTGACATATATAATTTGAAGATAGGATTAGGTAGCGAAAGTTGTGTATACAAACTTCCTACACTTGATCAAATAAGAAAAATAGCTAATACCATAGAACATTTATCAGTAATCACTCCTATCACCCCACAGAAGCATTATGAAGAAATGCTAAAATTTATCAAGGCACTACCATCCAGTATCAGACTTGTGGTAAATGATATGGGGATATTATATTCATTGCATAACAGCAATTCAACAAATAATTTTTACCAAATTGCAGCAGGACGTGGAATTGTACACACTTCAGAGGCCTGTCCATGGGTTGAACATCTACTTAGAGATGAGTCTGATATCATCAAAGAAGCTTTTCTTAAAACAAACCTGAATTACACCCGGACATTTGATCTAATTACCGGTCTGGGTATCTCAGCAATAGAAACCGATATGGAATCAAATACCGTAAAAGCTGCGGTTGCACTTGGGTTACCAACTGCTGCACATTTGGAATTCATTGCCGTTGCATATGCTCGTTCCTGCCACACTTCCAGGTTCTATAATGAAAAACCACCTGATTGTACTTCCAGGTGTAATACACTTATTAAACTTCAACTGGCAGATATGTTTGATCTATCAGGTACACCACCGGGATTTGCACAACCCGATCAAAAAATGAAAGAAATATTTCCAACTCTCTATCTACTGGGAAATATTATTTTTATGAAGAGTAAATGTAGAGAATTTCAGGGATTAGAACGTATAATTGTTAATGCTGATATGTATGAACCTGAAAAATTACCACAAATAATAGAAACTCTAACTAAGAAGTCAAAACAATCTCAATACTGATATCCTTTGGAACCTGAACACGCATAAGCTGTCGCAATGCCCGTTCATCAGAATCAAGGTCAATAAGTCTTTTATGAACCCTCATTTCCCAGTGATCCCATGTAGAAGTCCCTTCGCCATCAGGACTCTTTAAAACAGGTACAACTAATTTTTTTGTTGGTAAAGGTATAGGGCCAGAAATATTTACACCGATTTTTTGCGCAATACTCTTAATTTGGTTACATACTTTATCCAGTGTTTCCGGACTGGTACCTGAGAGTCGTATTCTTGCTTTTTGTGCCATTAATAATTACTCCAAAATTAATTTTTTAAAAAAAGATAATGGAGAGACTCAAGGTCTCGCCTTTATACTAATAACCATGCCAGCTGCGACTGTCTGTCCCATATCACGGATAGCAAAGCGCCCCATCTGAGGGATCTCTTTCACATTCTCAATAACAAGTGGTCTAGTAGGTTTTACAGTTATAATAGCTGCATCCCCTGTCTTTATAAATGAAGGATTTTCCTCTTTTACCTCACCTGTTTTTGGGTCAAGTTTTTTATCAAGAGAAATTAATGTACAAGCTACCTGTGCTGTATGGCAGTGGAATACGGGAGTATATCCTGCGGTAATTGCTGACGGATGTTGCAGTACAACAATCTGTGCAGTAAACTCTTCAGCTACTGTCGGTGGCTTATCAGCCGGCCCGCAAACATCACCTCTTCGAACATCATTCTTACCAATACCCCGAACATTCCAGCCAATATTATCGCCAGGAACTGCTTCCGGTACTTCCTCGTGATGCATCTCTATTGATTTTACTTCACCTGTCGTACCACCTGGTTGGAAAATAACCTTATCTCCTTTTTTCATTGTACCTGTCTCCACACGTCCAACAGGAACAGTACCGATACCACTGATAGTATATGCGTCCTGTACAGGGATACGCAATGGCAGTTTAGTGGGTTTTTCAGGTTCTTTTAGAGTATCCAGTGATTCCAGAATAGTAGGACCTTTATACCATTTAGTGTTATCACTATGTGAGGCTATATTATCTCCCTCAAAAGCAGATGTTGGAATAAAATTAATATCACCTGGTTTAAAACCAACCATTTTTAATAAAACACTAACATCTTCTACTGCTTTTTCATACTTTGCTTCATCATAGTTGATCTCGTCCATTTTATTGATTGCTATGATCAACTGATTGATTCCCAGGGTCCTGGATAGGAACACATGCTCTTTTGTCTGTGCCTGAACACTATCCTTTCCTGATACCACAAGAATTGCAGCATCTGCCTGTGATGCGCCGGTGATCATGTTCTTAACAAAATCACGGTGTCCCGGACAGTCCACTACGGTAAAATAGTATTTATCAGTATCAAAACGTTGATGTGCGATATCAATCGTTATACCTCTTTCTCGCTCTTCTTTAAGAGAGTCCATAACCCATGCGAAAGCAAATGATTCCTTCCCTTTTGCTTTTGCTTCTTCTCTGTATTTTTCAATAACGTGCGGTTCAATTGCACCAGTATCATACATTAGTCGACCAACAAGAGTTGATTTCCCGTGATCGATATGACCGATTACTGCAAGATTCAGATGCGGTTTCTCTGCCATTTTCAATCCTCCATATTTTTATTATTATTATCTATTGATTTTATGTACATATTACTTTCATGCTTTTAAGCTTTGTGTCACTGACTGATAAAATCACTGGGTTTAGGTATTTCCAGTTTCAATCCTTTCCGTTGACGTATCTGAGTGACGATCTCTTTTAACAGACTGGCAGGTAGAGTTTCAAATCCAGCGAATTCAGTACTCCACATTGCCCTCCCTTCAGTTGCTGATCTAATATCTCCGGCAAATCCAAACAATTCTGCCACAGGTGCCTTACTTTCAATAATAGTCATGTCACCTTCCTGGGTCATATCACTGATAACACCTCTACGACCCTGGATCTCACTGGTAGCTCCACCCATATTATTTTGAGGTACCTGGATGAAAACTTTTTGATACGGCTCCAGAAGAGTATCATCTGCCATAAGCATAGCTGCATGGATCGCTGATCGAACAGCAGGTATCACTTGAGCAGGTCCTCTATGTATTGCATCTTCGTGAAGTTTTGCATCCACCAGTTTAACCTTGATTCCCTGACAGGGCTCTCTTGTCAACGGTCCGGCCTTCATTACCTCTTCAAACCCATCTATAATAAGCTCCATAGTCTCGTTCAGGTACTGAATACCTTTTGTCATATTAAAGATAACATTTGACTCATATATTTGGGTAATACCTTTTGCCTCATCTTTTTTCATTCCCGTCTCCATGAACTTGTTCCTGCGTTCCAGCTCAGGCATACGCATAGATACCTCACCGGATTTGATAAGGTCTACAATTTCATTATCTAATGGTTCCACTTCGATATAGAACCTATTATGTCTATTCGGAGACTTACCTTCAGTTGGGCCGGCATGTTTTTGCACAGTCTCTCTATATACCACAAGAGGTGCACTTGTTGAGATCTCCACTCCTTTATCTCTTTCGATTCTATGACCTATGATCTCAAGATGTAGCTCACCCATTCCTGACATTAGATGCTCTCCGGTTTCTTCATTAATATTGACCCTTAGAGTATTATCCTCTTTAGCAACCTGCCTGAGCACTTCGACCAGTTTTGGTAGATCTTTCATATGTTTAGCTTCTACTGCCACAGTGACTACAGGTTCACTGGCATGTTTGATTGATTCAAACGGGACCATATCATCTATTGTTGATACGGTAGCCCCTACATACGCATCCTTGATACCGGTAACTGCAGCTATATTTCCTGCCGGGATCGTTTCCACTTCCAATCGTTCCGGACCCATGAACACTCCCACCTGCTGAACTCTGTTAGTATTTGTAGTTCCGGATACATAAATTTCCATACCACGTTTAATAGAACCACTAAAGAGCCTACCAGTAGAAACTTCTCCTGCATGGGGATCCATAGAAATATCAGTGACCATGAATGCAAGTTCTCCATCTGGGTTAGCCTCCAGCATGTCTTTACCTGTTTTTAAAGTCTTATCGCCGTGCCAGATAACACCCACTCTATCTTTCTGAGCATCAATAGGACTGGGTAAGAACCGTATGATCATATCATTCATCACTTCATGGAGTGGGCATTTTTCTCCCAGACTCTTCATATCATCCTTGCGGCAGTAATCATATACTTCCTTGAATCCAACACCTGATTTCTCAATGAAAGGGACACTTATTGCCCAGTTATATAATGCAGAACCAAATGCAACAGTACCGTTTGCAGCATCTACTCGCCATCCTGCCTTATATTTTTCTTCATTCATACCTTTGATAAGCTTATTCACATGATCTATCAGTTTACCAAGTCTGTTCTGCATTTCCTGAAGATCAACCTGTAACTCATTAATGAGCCTGTCAACCTTATTGATAAAAAGCACTGGTTTAACGTGTTCCTTAAGGGCCTGACGTAGTACAGTCTCAGTTTGTGGCATAGTTCCTTCCACAGCATCTATTACAATCACAGCACCATCTACAGCTCTCATTGCTCTGGTAACATCTCCACCAAAATCAACATGCCCTGGAGTATCAATTAGATTAATAAGATATTCTTTATCCTTATATTCATGTACCATTGAAACACATGCACTGTCAATAGTGATCCCTCTCTCCTGTTCTTCTTCATCAGAATCAGTGAACAACTGCCTCCCGGCAAGTTCTTTTGAGATCATGCCTGCGCCTGCTAGGATATTATCAGTTAACGTAGTCTTACCATGATCTATATGAGCCACAATACCGATATTTCGTATCATTTCAGGTTCATTCATGAGCACTGTAACGCGCTCAACCATTTTTTTTCTTCGTCCCATGTTATATCCTCACTACCTTGCAGCCTTTGCCACGCGTTCTTTTCCTTCCTTTTTATTAATTGAATAAGATTTAACATCATAATTGGCAGCCGCTATAATCTCATTTGCCAGCGCCTCTTCAACCGATCGACGACTCTTGAATGCTGATTTTTGTGCTCCATTAGCGATAAGTTTCAATGCAATATCTACCCTGCGCTGAGGTGCTGAGTCCACTGCCTTGGGAACTGCGATTCCCCCGTATTTTAACCTGACAGTTTCCTCTCTGGGTCCGGCATTGATAACGGCATTGACCAGAACCTGAATAGGATTCTCTTTTGTTTTTTTATTAATAATATCAAAAGAATTTTCAACAATCCTATAAGCCATCATTTTTTTACCTGTATTTTGTTCGGTTAGCATGATCTTATTAATAAGTCTTTCTACAATATTTTGGTTCGACTTATTAAATTTTTTCTTCGCATGTTTTCCTCCGGAATATGGCACTATAACAGGCTTGACATTAATATATCTCGACATACTGATATCATCCACTTGAATCTCAGAATAATCCCATTTGTCAAATAATTTGTACATACTATTACCTCATTGGTTTTTCTTTGCGGCCGATCACCATTTCTCTAAGACTCAGATTATTTACTGCAGTAACCTTGAACCTGACTCCGGGAATATCACCCTTAGCGCCTCCCATACGACCACCAATTCGCTCCACAGTCACTTCATCATGCTCATCTATAAAATTAATGGCCCCGTCCCCTGGACAAAATGCAGTCACCTGTCTTCCATTTTTAATCAATTGGATCCTTACACATTTTCTTATAGCTGAATTCGGCTGCTTTGCTTCTACACCTACTTTTTCAAGAACGATAGCCCTTCCCATAGGAGCGCCGCTCAATGGGTCAGCTTTAATGTTAAGCCTGAGTGTTCGCCTTAAGAATCTGCTATCACTCCATCTGAATTTATCTCTATTATTTATAAGTTTACGGGCTGCATATTTTCCTTTTCCCATATTAAAGTACTTCCTTTATTTTTTATATTGAAATATCATCTATATCATGATGTCGCTTAGCAAGGATTTTAACTTTTTTTATATTCTTTCCGTTTCGTCCTATAGCGAGACCTTTCTCTTTAGTTCTTACTTCTACATAAGCTATACGCTTGTCATCCTTATGTATTATCTTGACATTAGTTGGAATCGCAGGTTGCATTAAGTTTTTTATAAAAATGATCGGATCATCATTATATTCCACAACTTCAATCTGGCGTCCAATGTCTTTAACAAGTTTAGTGATATGTTCCCCATTTTTACCTATGGCAAGGCCCATATCTCCTGTTTTTACAACAAAGATCACTCTGTTATTCTCTTCATCCATCAAGCAGTCTTTGGCAGTTGCTCCGGTATACTTATCAAATAGTGCTATATACCGTATTCCATTTGTGTTCAGCTTAACTTCACTCAATTATATCCCTTTATTGTATTTTTACTGCCATTATATCGGATTCACCTGGTTCGATAACTGACATAGCCGCAATCGCAAATGGTTTATCGCAGATGGTACCCAATTCAATTCCTATTCCCGGAAAATTGATAATAGATACTTTCCCGGTCATTCTATCTTCAATGTCTTTCGGACAATCCGAAGATAGTATCACAACCTTAACCTCTTGATTGTCTACTGCTTTAATTGTCCGTTTGGAACCGATTAGTACTGTTCCGTTATTAACTACATTTCTTAATGCTTTATTAAGATCTATATCCATACATTTCATCCCATTTGAATTTTTATACAAACAAGGCCTTATTATTTAAGTTCTTTTGGTTCCACAATAAGTTTAATATGTCCAGTCCCAAGTTTGATAGGTTGTCCGACAATAACATTCTCAGTCACACCGCGTAGTTCATCGACATCTCCTCTGATACCTGCATCCAATAGATGGTTCACAGTCACTTCAAATGCAGCACGAGCCAGTACACTGGCCTTTTCACCTGATATACCATGTCTTCCTATAGCTTTAACTTCACCATCAACTGTCATAATATCCGATACCAACATGATATGTCTTACATCAACTGTCAGACCCTGTTCACGCAATGTATCTGTTGCTTCCTTGATCAGGCTATTTCTTGCAGCCTCTATCCCGAACACTTCATATATTTCGTGAATGTTATTTGTTATAGTACGAGTCATATCCACTCCATGGAAATCCTCTAAATTTTTCAATGAAGACCCTTCAGTATATAGTACGTATTCTCCTATATTTTCTTCTTTCCTGATGACTACTCTTTTAATATCTTTAATTCCTTTGAGTGTTACATTTTCCGCATTTTTTGCCAATTGAAGTAATTCTCTATATGATTCCTTTTCAGGCCTGATGATAATGCGGTTACCATCAATTGAAATGTTTACACCCAGTTCATCTTCCAGTCTTTGTGCTATCTCCACCTGAGTAATATTACGGTGTTGGATCACTTTTTCATTCAGGTCAATAGTTAATGTCATCTCGCTGATATCAGTAGAAAGACTACCTAGATGACTGATATGTGTAGCTTCTATATTCCATGCGAGTCCACGAGCTTTTTCCCTACTATCACAATACTCCTGTGTAAGATAAACTGTCATCATAGGTGTTGAAGGATTTTTCCTTGCATCTACAATCTCGATTAGTCTTGGCAGACCCAGAGTGACATTAATCTCAGCCACACCAGCATAGTGGAATGTTCTCATTGTCATCTGTGTACCAGGTTCTCCAATGCTCTGTGCTGATACCACACCAGCTGCCTCACAGGGTTCAATTGTAGAATAATTATAAATATTCAATATACGTTCAATTATTTCTTCAACTTCCTTTTTACTCACATCAATTTTTTTCAGGTCATTGACCAGGGCATTCTTGACACTAAAGGGCACTGGAAGGTTTTTGGTCATTTCATCTATGGTTTTTTCGCTAAGTGCCATTATTCTATCTCCCTTCCTACTACAGATTCGATGATCTTCCTGACAGCACCCGGTTTTATATGTTCACTTTTCATAGGATTTACGCCATCTTCTCCGTATTTAAATTGTACGATCATATTACGTGTGTCCCTTACAGTCCCATCATATTGAACTTCAAGGTCCTGGAGGGCATTTACCAGTCTTCGCTGGAGATATCCACTCTGTGATGTTCTAACAGCAGTATCTACAAGCCCTTCACGCCCACCTATGGAATGGAAGAAATATTCAGTAGGCGATAAACCACTTTTATAATTGCTCTTTACAAACCCATGCGCGGCAGCTCCAAGATCATCCCATTTGAAATTAGAAAGTGTCCTGCCTGAATAACCTCGTCTAATGCGCTCACCTCTTACTGCTTGCTGGCCCACACATCCAGCCATCTGTGTTAGGTTTAACATGGAACCCCTCGCTCCCGATATCGCCATAACCACAGCTGCATTTTCGATACCAAGATATTTTCCTGCAATATTTCCAGTAGTATCTCTTGCCTTTCCCAGTTCCTGCATGATCTTCAATTCAAGAGTCTCATCCACTGTCCTTCCGGGAAGTGGTTCCAGGTTACCTTCATTATATGCTATAATAATGTTCATAACCTTTTCTTCCGCCTCTTTCAGCAATTCTGATATTTGGTTACTAGCCTCAATAGGTATATCCTCATCATCTATCCCGAAACTAAATCCAAAATGCATAATGCTTCTAATAGCCAATCTGGTCATATCATCAATGAATTGAACAGCTACGGTCTGACCGTGATCCTTAACAATCCTATCAAGGACCAGTCCCTTGAATGCCCCAATACCTTTCTCATCAATAGTACCATAAATAAGCTGTCCATTTCTTATTACCACATAGGCATCACGTTCACAGTTCTCTTTTTTACATTCAACACAACTGGTACATTTTCCTGCAGTATATGTCTGGTCTAATCCTTCCGGTAGAAAATAACTGAATATCTGTTTACCAGTCCAGTAAGGAATCCCATCCTCTTCACCGGCAGGTTCAGGTATCTCTAAAATTTTTGAACTCCGAAGAAGTCCTAATGCCTCTTTCCTATCTAATCTATTTTCGCCATTGGTTAACAGGTACATACCTGAAATATGATCATGGATGCCGCCTATGATAGGACCACCGAACCTTGGAGAAAGAATATTCTCTCTGACATGGATCAGCATTTTTGCTTCCGCCCTTGCCTCTTCGGTCTGTAGAACATGCATGTTCATCTCATCTCCATCAAAATCAGCGTTATATGGAGGACATATTGCCGGGTTTAACCTGAAGGTCTTATCAGGCATTACTTTAACTTCATGGGCCATAATACTCATCCTATGCAGTGAAGGCTGTCGATTGAAGAGTACTATATCCCCATTCTTCAACTGCCTCTCTACTTTCCACCCTACCTCAAGAGTCTCGGCCAGTTCGTCGCAATTTTTTTCAGTTATTTTTATCTTACGGTTGTCTGCGCGTTCTAGATAGTTTGCACCAGGGTGTTTTTCACTTCCATTTTTAATAAATTGACGTACCTGCTCTATATTACGAGAAGTTACATTAACAGGTATGGTCAGCTCCTTTGCTATAGCAAAAGGTACTCCCAACTCACCAACGCTCAAATTGGGGTCAGGTGAAATAACTGTCCTGGCACTGAAATTGACTCTTTTGCCTGATAAACTCCCTCTGAACCTACCTTCTTTACCTTTAAGTCTCTGGGATAATGTTTTTAAAGGTCTCCCCGAACGGTGTCTTGCCGGAGGAACACCCGAAACAGCATTATCCATAAACGTGGTCACATGGTACTGTAGTAGTTCCCACAAATCCTCTATAATAAGCTGGGGTGCACCTGCCTCACGGTTCTCCTGGAATCGCTGGTTGATCCTGATAATATCTACTAATTTATGAGTAAGATCATCTTCACTCCGCTGTCCGGATTCTAAGGTTATACTCGGACGCATGGTCACAGGTGGTACGGGTAAAACTGTCATGATCATCCACTCAGGCCTGGTATTTTTCGGGTTAATACCCATAACTTCGATATCATCATCTGTCATCTTCTCGAATCTGACCCTGATATCTGACGGCATGAGCTTGTGATCATGCGAATTCCCTTTCTCTATATATGTGGATGGTTTTTCAACTTTTACTTCCAGCTGCGGGGCTCCGCAATACATACAGATTTTGGGTTTTCTGGCTTCTTTAAAAGCCTCGTTAGTGACATCCTCAATAGGTTGCCCCATCTTTTTTAATGTTCTGATCTGGTTAAGATATAGTTTCTTCTGGGTTGAATCCAGAAGTAGAGCACTACACTCTCTACATGTAGCTCTTAACATCTTACGTATTAATTTGGTAAACCCCACATGTATTACAGGTGCTATAAGTTCAACATGTCCAAAATGACCTGGACATTCACCGGCACGCCCTGCACAGGTCTTACACCTAAGTCCAGGATCAATAACTCCCATCTTAGGATCCATTAACCCCATCTCAATAGGGAATCCGTCATCATCATAGGTATCAGCTGTGATCACTCTGGTAACACTCATTTTTCGATACTCGCTAGGCGAGATCAACCCGAATTGAATTTCTTTTATCCTTTTTGGAACAGTAGTTATCATTTACATATCACCTCTACACCGCGTCCTCTAACACTAATCTGGGAGCCACACCAAGCGACTTGATCTCATCAAGTAATAACTTGAATGCATAGCTCATCTCAACTGGATAAATTCCGGTTTCAGCACCGCAGTTAGGACAAAATATCAGGTTCCTTCTTTTATCCTGGGTAGCTACCATCCCACAACTTGAACAGACAAGCTGGACCACTTTATCAGATTCATCCAGCAGTCTCTCCTTAAGTGTAAGGGATGCGCCGTGCCCGATGAGCACATCGCGTTCCATTTCTCCGAACCTTAGACCACCTTCCCTGGCTCGTCCTTCAGTAGGTTGTCTGGTAAGCACCTGTACCGGACCCCTACTCCTTGCATGTATCTTGGACGCAACCATATGATAGAGCTTCTGGTATAAGATCACACCAACAAAAATATCAGCTTCCATCTTGTTACCTGTGATCCCATCATAGAACACTTCTTTACCTGTATGTGAATACCCTGCATTTTTTAATCCCAGGCGTAGTTCATCCTCTGATTCTCCGGTGAATGATGTGGCATTGATGCGTCTTCCCTCCAGTGAGCCTACCTTCCCTCCGATCATTTCAAGTACATGACCTATTGTCATCCTCGACGGAATTGCATGAGGATTGATAATAAGATCAGGTACCAGGCCTGATTCAGTGAACGGTATGTCCTCGTAAGGAAGGATTAAGCCAATTACACCTTTCTGGCCGTGTCTGGAGGCAAATTTATCACCCAGTTCCGGAACTCTTTCATCACGTATCCTTACTTTTGCCAGACGTGCTCCATTCTCGCTCTCGGTAAGAATTACTGCATCTACTACCCCTTTTTCATTAGAACGCATAGTAATACTTGACTCGCGTCTCTGCTGGGGACTTAAACCACCAAGTTCTGTTGGTTCTTCAAGGAACCTGGGAGGACTGGTCTTACCTATCAGTACATCATTTTTATCCACAGCAATTTGTGGATTGACTACACCATCATCATCAAGTTGTGAATAAACTTCAGGTCCGCGAGCACCGCGGACTTCTTGATCTGGGATCTCAAATTTATCTTCCTGGCCGCCAGGATAGCGTCTCTCTTCACCCTCAAGTGTCCGTAAGAAATGACTTCTTCCGAGTCCGCGTTCAATACTTCCTTTATTAATTATGAGTGCATCTTCAATATTATAGCCTTCATAGGAAATTACTGCAACAACAAAGTTCTGGCCACCCCCCCTCTCATCAAATCCGATCACCTGGGAGGTCTGGGTATGTACCAGGGATTTTTGAGGATAATGAAGCAAATGACCTCTTGTATCAGGACGTAGATTAATATTTGCTACTGGTATTCCAAGACACTGTTTTACCATACCTGCACCCATTGTGTTCCTTGGTGATGCATTATGTTCCGGGAACGGGATCATGCCGGCGCAGATACCCAGTATTAGTGACGGATCTATCTCAAGATGCGTATGATCAAGAGTAAGGTCTCCTTCGTTAACTGCGACGAAAGTATTCTCTTCTTCTTCGGCATCTATATACTCTATCAAACCCATGTTGATCAGGTCTTCAAAGGTTATTATATGCTTTTTTAACGAATCCAGATGATCTTCTGTAAGTAGAGGTTTCCCATTTTCAACTATAATAACAGGTCTTCTGGCTCTACCATTATCACTACTTATTATAACTTCACGGGTATTTTGATAATATGTCACATTCACCTGTCTGGGTATCGAACCTGCTCTGCGCATCTGTCTGATATTATTAACAAGTTCATCCGGATTATCATTATAACCCAATAGTTCTCCATTTAAGAAAATTCTAGTCCTATTCAAACAGACCACCTTCGTTATTGGTATATTCCATATTAGCTTCTTGAGCTTCAAGTTCGGTTGCATAGGTTCCCGGACTTTCATCTGCGCTCAGATTATGAGTTACTATAGGTTCAATTTTCATATTGAAGAATGTTTGTTTCAAGTCAATTATATCAAACACCTTTGTAGATATCTCGACCATCTGTGCATAATTTTTCACAAGGCCACAATTAGGCCCTTCCGGTGTTTCGGATGGACAAATACGTCCCCATTGAGTCGGATGCAGATCCCTTGCTTCAAAATGCGGCTGGGCCCTGGAAAGAGGAGATATCACACGTCGCAGATGTGACAATGTTGCTATATAGTCTATACGGTCTAATAATTGGGATACTCCGGCTCTGCCACCTACCCAATTTCCAGTAGCTAACGGATGTGCAAGTCTTTCAGAAAGGACATCGGCCCTGACCACAGTAACTACATTTAAATCTCTATTTCGCATATTAGCCCTCTCAAGCTGGTATTTTATATCCCTTGCCAGTCGATTAAAAGATACTCGAAATAGATCTTCCATTAAATCCCCACTCAGTTTAAGGCGTTTATTAGAATAATGATCTTTATCATCAGGCCTACGTCTACCAAGTGCCATTTCAAAACAGGCTTCTGCCATTCTCCCCAGGAACTGGGCTTTTAAAATCCCATTGAAGTCCTCATTACCTAAATGCGGTAACAGGTACCTATCAATAACATAATTGGCTCTTTTTATCTGGTATTCCCGTGTCTGTCCTGCAGCAACTCTACTGCCTATTTTTTCTATAGCTTCCTCTTGAGTATGGACTTCTGCTTCTTCCAGATTCTCAAGTAAGAATTTAATAATTTCAGGATCGTAGGAAACGGAATTCACGATATCTTCATCAGTTTCAATACCCAGGGCACGCATCAATGTTATAAAATTCAAACGTCCTGAGATGGATGGGAAACTTACTTCTATAATTGATTTGCGGCCACGTTCAACTACTACTAATGCTCTGTATCCTCGGCGTTCACTGAATACCTTGGCAACCTCTATTTTTTCACCATATCTCATCTCAAAATCAGCTAATATCTTATTAGGTGCCAGATCCTCCAGAGTGATAATGACCCTTTCTGTCCCATTTACTATAAAGTAGCCCCCGGGGTCCAGTGGGTCTTCACCCACTTCTATCATTTCTTCGGGAGTCATATCACACAGGTTGCATGCCTTGCTTAACAGCATTATCGGAAGCTGTCCAATTACTGTTTCAACTGGTTCCTTTTGCTGATCTCCCTGTATAATTATCATTTCAAGAAAGATCGGGGCAGAGTAACTAATATTCCGTAGTCTTGCATCGTTGGGATATAGCATGTCTTGTGCACCATCAGCCTCTTTCACAATAGGTTTGCCTATCCTGATCTCTCCTAGTTTTACATAGGTGTCCTCAATATCGGTTTCAATGGTCCCTTGTTCATTAATTACTTTTTGCATTCCATAGTCTAAAAAATCATTAAACGAATCAATATGATGTTTGACTATTTTTTCTCTGGTAAAATACGCCCTGGATAATATTTTCCTATCTAACACAGCAATCCTCCTTCGCGGTTACTATAAATTTATCTCATCAATGGTTAGTTCTTATCTATTACAGTCATATCACAAACTTATTCGATCACCAGTCGGTAGAATTCTCCTTCTCCCGCAGTCTGGCTTATTCTGATTACTTTTATCATGTCACCAACCTTAGCACCGATCTCCACGATCACAGGATCAGTACTTTTTATCTTAGGCAGTTGCTCTTTTTCGATTGATTGAAGACTACTTAATTCCTTTAGGACTTGAGCTGCCTCTTTTTCTGATAATAGTATATGCTGTGGAATTAACTGATGGTTAAGTAAACTGAAACTTCCTGAACTATTCATTCTAACATTCATCCCCTAAATAAATAAAAGGCGGGCTCGGAGGGATTTGAACCCCCGACCATCTGGTATCTTCAAATGTATGAGTATATACTCTACATTTTAAAAGCCAGGTGCTCTGCCTGTCTGAGCTACGAGCCCTCTTATTTACAGCTTTAGCTACCTCTGTTTTTTTATTAAAGCCTTGCAACGAAATTTTATCGGACAATTCTCCACCGATCTGAATATGATATGATTGAAATACTGTATTGAAGCACCGCCCAATATTGTTTGCATTATACTTAAACCTTTACATAGTATATAATCTAGGACAATATACTCTAGAAAATCCGAGCGCTAGCGAGGATTTTATTCTTCCAGAGTCTCCCTGATAAAGATACTGATCACACAAGATAATAAAATGAATAATGCCAGTACCGAAAAACTCATTCTGGTTCCTGTAATCTGAATAATGTATCCTGCAATCACAGGACCAACTGCTGTCCCTGTCCACCTTACCATATTAAACGCACCTATTGAAGAACCCAGGATGCGTACATCTTTTCTTACTACCACATCAGCCAGTATTGTGGTAGTAAGGGTTACCACTGGTCCAAGACTAAGTCCTACAAACCCAAAAATTATCGCCATCATCAAAGGACCAGGAGTAACACAGGCAAAAAAAATAAGGGCAGATCCCCCTAAAATGGTCATGACGATAAGTGGTTTTTTACGTCCGATCCGATCGCTTAAAAATCCTGTTATAGATGCCCCCAGACTGCTGGTAATGGCATATGGAATAAAAACGAACCCCATTTCAACAGGAGACACAATATCACTGGCAAAGAATGAGAAAGTATATGATGCCCCAACTACTGCTATACCACACAGCATACTCACTATACTTGCTAATACTATTGCTTTATCCCTAAATATAACCAGGGTAGCTGATGCCATTTTCTTGATCCCGAAATCATGTTCTTGAGTACGTGGGCTGGTCTCTGTCAGCAACAGGGTGCTTCCACTTATTAATAATGAAGCCCAGAACATCCATATGAAAACCGCTCTCCATCCGAACAATCCTCCCACGACACCACCCAGGATATATCCGCACACCGTACCCAGTCCTACTGTCATACTAATGATCCCCATTCCCTTGCCGCGTTCCCTGGCACTGTAAATATCATTAACAATGGTATATGCAGTTGAGAAGAACATAGCAGCCCCGAATCCTGATAAGGATCTGGCAATAAGCATTTGGGATCCTGATTCGGCTTTTGAGAAAAATAAAAGACCAAAACTGAATATCAATATACCTCCCGTAATGAATGGACGTCTTCCGTATCTATCTGAAAGTACACCTATGGGTATCTGTGGAAATGCCATACATACCATAAATGAGCCCATGATCACTCCCAGCATAGTCTTATTGATGTTGAGGTCATTACTAATTGCAGGCAGCATTGGGATCAAGGATAAAATTCCTGTAAAAACAATGAACAGACCAATAGAAAGGATTATCACAATCCTGTTTCTACAGCTTGAAAATTGAACTGCTGTATCAGGCATAGAGTATAGAAAAGGCAAAGTAGTTAAAAAAGTTTTGTTATAGTATAACAAATAACTTGGTATATTGAAAATGCTCATTATGTTCACATTTTCTAATCTTCGGGTCTTTTAAGAGCCTCAGTCGAAGATTCTACAAATCTTATTCCTTTCTATTTAGGCGAGACTATCAATAAGATGTCCAGCAGTTGAATATTTATTAATGGCAGTTTAATAATTCCCTGCTCTATATACATAAAAATGCTAAAGTATTAATTTAAATGTAAAACTATATATCAACATATAAGTATTACAATTTATAAATGTACAATTATACGATTGCTTGTATATGCCTTATTATAATCATAATACCATCTGCATTAGCACATACCCACATTGATGTAGGCAAAACAAATCCGCCTTCCAATATAATATTGCTGGTCATCGATGGTATGGGGTCCAAATATATCAGTCCGAATTGTATTCCTACCGCACTTGACGGTACACCCGTTTCTCAAGCTGATGTTCCTATTATGTATGAAATGATCTCACATGGCGTACTTATACCCGATATTCATGTACCTGTTCCCAGTACCGGTCCTGCTCATTCTGTAATTATGACGGGATATTCAGGAGCTGATCAGGAAACAGTAGAGTTCCCTGATGCTACGATCTATGATGTTCTTAACAAAGAAGGATTTCTATCTATTGCTATTATGCACAAAGGTGACTTTTCACAAATGCGCAATGAGCAGGATATCATATTATATACCAAATCCAATTCCATTAAAGAACCATTACTTGCACTACAGGTCAATGATAATGATGTACCTGATGATATAGTAAAGGAACTTGAATACTGGGAACAAAAATTATCTTCATACCAAAAAGGAACCAAAGGGATCGATAGTTATACGGCCTATGCAGACTGGGAAATAAATGCTTCAAAACACCTAGTTTCCCTAATGGCAAAACAACACCCTGATACGAGATACATCCTTACTATAAATATAGGTATAGTAGACTGTGCCGGGCATTACAGGGGAATTGAAGGTTATATCACATCAATAGAAACAGTAGATAAGTATCTAGAGCCGTTAATACAGGTCGCTCGCGATAGTAATACAGGACTTATCATCACTGCTGATCATGGTATGGCCTTCAGGTCGGCAAATGCCACAAGAGGTGGTCATGCTTCGGATGAATTTTTTTGTAGTGAAGCTGTAACAGTTCCATTGATACTGGTTTCTTCAAATATTATTACCGGCGTTATAGATCATAATTATAATCAGCAGGATATAGCACCTACCATACTATCTATCCTTGATATTCCATACCAGCTAAAATATACTGATGGTAAAGTACTTCCTGTGAAACAATACACGAATCTGAGGGTCTCGTCAGACGTGGAAGCTGATGTGGAGATAACACAGGATGAAAAAAGGATAATCAGCAGTACAGGAGATTCACAATATTTTTTCTCAGGATTAAAACCAGAAACTAATTATATTGTCAGGGTTTCAAAAGATGATGAAATACTCGAAGAAGCGGTTAAAATGGATATCGACCGCCATATCGAGTTTAATATTAACATTCCTGGTAATATCGAAAAAAATTTGGATTATGAAGTATGGAGAAAACGAATTGCCTCTGCTATGATAATTCTTGTTATAATAGCAGGATTGCTGGTAATTCGAAGAATAAAGGATTGAATAATGATCTACCCGGGTGAGAAATTAAAATGCGCCTCTTGGTTTTTTACAATAACAGTGCAGTTTCTCCGGTAATAGGGGTCATCCTGCTAATTGCTATCACTGTTGCCTCTTCCGGCGCAGCCTTTGTATTACTGAACAGTTATGAGTTAGAAAAGCCAGTAATCACACTTATTGACATAGAAAACATTGACTTGTCAAATCACCAGGAAGTTATACTGGTACATAAAGGAGGGGATCCGATTGATATAACTCAGATTAATATTCTAATTAGCATAAATGATGAAATGCTTGATCACAATCTGATCAACCTTCCTGTGATTGGAGGAATTACTGGTTTTTACGGTGCTCTAGGTGGTGTATTTTGGGGGTCACCTTCAAACCAGAGTCATGATAATATATGGGGTCCGGGAGAATATGGTAATTTTAAAATTGCCAGTAGTAACGCTGTACTTAAGACTGGTGACCAGATTAAAGTTACTATAGTTCACAATCCTACGAATATAATAATTTCATCACCGACTTACATTATTTGAGTAGATACAGTTTTTAATAGTACATAAAGTATAACTTGATGTATCAAAAATGCTCACTCCGTTCACATTTTCTAATCTTCGGCTCTTTTAAGAGCCTCAGTCAAGAAAATCCGACCGAAGGGAGGATTTTGTTCTTTGCTTCTTTAATAATGGCCCATACCCATTCATCCAGGGGCACACAGGTTTCATGATAACATTCCATATTACATCCGGTGCATGGACTGAACATACCACCGGCAAGGAAGTACTTATGTTTATCACTGGGGCCTGTGAATTCCGTACAATAAATTCGAAAAGTATTCCTGCCACTTGCCAGTTCAGGCTCCCTGCGTATCAAATGTTTTTTCATTAATTTGGCAATGGTCCTTGAACATTTTTTACTGTCAATTTCCAATGTCTTCCTGACTACGCTTTGAAGAATGCCGTCCTTATGTTGACTTACCAGGTCAAACATTTCATCTTCTATCATATAGTAATAAACACCTTGTTATCTTAAACAGGTTTTGCTTTGATATCCATATTATCAATTGGATTGATGATTATAATATTATTTCCTCTAAGTATTACAGAACCTAAAGAGATTGATTTATCACCGGCAATGATCTCAACTGTATTAATAAGATGCATATTAAGGTATTCATCCGAACTTTCCAGAGTGCCTTCTAAGATATGTTGACCACCTTTCATTTCAACACGGATCTTCTGATTAATTAATGATTGTACTTTTTTTGTTGGAAACAATATTTATCCTCCCAATAACTGATGCCACTAAATAGTAATAGTATTATTTCAATTTTTCCTTTTCATAGTATATCAATTCCAAATAACCCTTTATTATTTCTGGCTGTAAATTGAATTGCCGGCAACAATTCTTCTCCATATTCAGTTACATGGGATTTATATAGTTCAATATCTTTTTCAATATCCGAAGGTACGGATACATTATTATGCAAACGTTTTAATACAATCTCAGTAAGCATTTTAATATGTATTTCTACCCATTTTTCCGGAACTGTTATTTGAGAGTTTACTAATTCTATGGTAATATCTTCAAAATCCATCTTTTTTAACCATTCCAAAACCATATCATATGTATGAAGTTGTACAAGCCCCACCTGTTCAAGAATTTTCAATAGCATTAGGTGAGACGATTGGGCCTTGTTCTTTGGCTCCGATGACCAATGCAATACAGCAAATCTACTGTTCTCTTTGAGCATACGCCTGATTTCGCCAAACATTTCCAATACAGTTTCTGCCTTGAGGCTATTTATCGTGTGATATACAAACACTACATCAAAAGCATCATCTCTTATAGGTTGGTGGGCATATTCGGTAATTAATTGATTAGAATCAGGTGTGAAAGTACGTAAACTTCTAGCTTCTTTAGAATTAGCAACTACGGCAGTTACTGTGGTCTCTACATATCTGGCAATTTGAAGTGCCATAGAATAGTCCGGGCCTATAGTCAGTACATTCATATCCGGACCTAATCCGGTTCGTGCAATAAATGCATCACGGTCAAATAAAGCATAAGGCATTATTATTCTATACGTATACAATATGTTTGAATCTTGTGTTTTGTTCATGATAAGATAAATCGTTAAGATTAAATAGAAAAATTTAAGGTTGGATGATAGGAAATACCATTCCTACAAAACCCTTTTTTAAGTTGAAGTAATGAAAAAATTATAGATATGTGAATATGTGATCGAAAATTAACGAACACTATTCATCAAACCCGCTACTGTTGGAGGATGGGAATATGCATAAAGAGGAGCTAATACAGCTACATACCTTAATGGCACAAATGAAGAGCTTTTTCGAAGACAAAGGAGCGTATAACACTTTTGACATCTATGATAATTTGGGAATTAGTCCCGTACATGTTCATCGAAGTAAAGCTGAACATAAACACGCCATATTTGTTTTAGGAAGTGAGATTGCCTCAATAATATCAGATGATGATTTTTCAGGTACTGGAAGAACATCTGTACGCATGAATGAACTTGCTGATAAAGCGCTCGTTGAGATCGACCATTAGAAAAATAATTTAAAAAAATTAAATTTGAATAATCGATAATGAATTCAATTCTTCTGGTAGTATATCTTATATAACTCGATATACTCAAAAAAATCCGACCAAAAAGGAGGATTGAATTCTTATCTATTTCTTTTTTTACATATCGGAAAGTATACATGCATTTTTTACTGTATATATTTTATAAGAATATATCTCACATAACAATCATCAGTTGTGCATATGGCAAAATATAAGGCAGGCGGGTAAAGGCTTAATACCTTAAAATAAAAGTCCGGAAAAAAAATCATATACGACACGAAAACTATTTGTTTCCGGATAACCTATATTATTATCCAATTTTGACATGGACTGATATTGAATGTATGATAATAATCTGGAAATGACTGGACTGCTACTGACAGCCGAAATATATAATAAAATAGAGGAACTTCAAGTTGACGACCTTTTTGCTGATCTGAGGAAACAATATTGGGATATCAAGGAGAAAACCGTTAAACGACCTATTGTTGTTACGATCAACGATCTGCAGGAATTATATGATATAAAAGATCCGGATAAGGTTATAAAAACCCTCCCTTTTCTGGAATTTGAAGAATTCGGCTCAACAATCCGGATCACTGTTCTTGATCTTGCAGTAAAATGGATAGCCAAACATGAACAGGGAATTGATTATATTAAAAGCAACCCCGTACTTGCCTATTACTATGAAAAAAACCATTCACTGGATGTCAGTTATGAAGAATCAAAACAGGACAATGAACCAAAGGAGGTAAGCCGGCAGTGGGCCGACTCGCTAATATCACAAATAGGTAATCAAAAGGACGGAGAGGATCTCCTTAAATTAGTACATGTCATGGTCCCTGAGGAGATTGACCAGACTATTGATAAGCTAGTATTGAACCAGGATCAAAAAGACGAAGTAAATAAAATGATCAAAGCCATACAGTTCAGGGACTACTTAAAACGTATCGGATTGTTAGAAATAGGCAAGCTGCTATTCGTCGGACCCCCGGGTACAGGTAAAACTTCAACAGCCAGGGCTATGTCTGCAAAATTGGAACTTCCTATCCTGGAGGTAAAACTATCAATGATAACAGACCAGTATCTGGGTGAGACTGCTAAGAATATTGATCGGGTATTTGATCTTGCAAAAAAGATGAATCCATGTATATTGTTCATAGATGAGTTTGATTTTCTTGCAAAAACGAGATCTTCTGATGAGAATGCAGCTCTAAAGCGGGCCGTGAACGCACTGCTCAAAGCTATTGATGAAATAAGCCTCATAAAACATCGGGTGCTGCTTATCGCAGCAACAAACCACCCGCAATTGTTAGATAGTGCTGCCTGGAGAAGATTCGATGATATTGTTGATTTTCCACTTCCCGATACAAATATGAGAGAGGCTATCCTTAAAATAGTTATTAGTGAAATAGAGGGTTCATTTGATCCGGAAGAGATTGCTGCAATAACTGATGATTATTCAGGTTCGGATCTCAGGATGGTTGTTAGAGAAGCAGTTTTGAATGCCCTGATGGAAGAAAGGACAATATTGACACAGGATGACCTGATTCGGGCTGTGGGTGAGTTTGATAAAAGGACTGCACTTAAATATGTGCCGATAGATAATCGATGAAAGTCACACTACTTGGTACCGGTGATGCTATTGGTACACCTAAAATAGGATGTCGTTGTCCTACTTGCCTGGATGCTCTTAATGGTGGTCCAAGTATGAGACTCAGGTTCTCTGTACTGGTAAATGCCCCACAGGGTAAAGTAATGATAGATACCAGTCCGGATTTGAGGTGGCAGATGCTATCAAATGGGTTGGATCATATAGATGGCGTTATCTGGACCCATGCTCATTATGACCACTATGCCGGTTTTGGTGATTTCCACAGGGTTCAACAGCATGTGCCTGTGTACGGACTTACTAATACCCTGGACTATATTCTGCAATATCTAGGGTTTTTAGAACCTGAGAGGCACGATGTCAATTTTTTTAAACCCTTTTCGATAGCAGGCCTTGATTTTACACTGTTTCCTGTAAATCACCCCCCATTGAGAGAATGTGCAGGAGTGCTCATATGCGAGAATAAGAAAAAAATAGTTATCAGCAGTGATACCAATGATAACATTTTGCCCCGTAGTCTTGAAGTTATGCATGGTGCTGATCTTTTGATCATAGATGCTATTGTGCCCCCTGGTATCAATCTTGTCAAACATATGAATGCACAGCAAGCATTTGATCTTGCAAACAAACTGCAGGTTAAGAAGGTCGTGTTCACTCATATCAGTCATATGTTTCCCCCCCACAAAGAAGCTCTTAAGCAGTGGCCTCTTGGAAAAGACGGAATGGAATTCACTATTTGATCATAGAGTAAAGAAGGATCTATTTAATTTCAGATTCTATGAGTTCCTGTTTTTTTCGTAGTTTACGTATCTCGTTTGAATAATAAAGTGAAACGATCAATAAACACGTACCAAGTACTATTACTGTAATACTTAAAATGGCAGGTAGAAACGATTTATAATACCGCACTAAAATACTAATCCGATCCGGATACAGATCGTTCCAGAGCAAACATGTCCTGTTATTCCCATCAATAAATGTTTTATCCGGTTTTTTTGGTTTCGTAGTACCAAGGATGATATTCCCGGTACTATGTCCAGGTGGCAGTACAACTGTTATTGTCTCGTTTCTTTTTAATAATTGATCGAATTGCCCGTATTCGCCTGAAAAGGAATATGCGACAAAACCGGTTGTAGGTTGTGCAAATTCGATACATATCACCTTTATAATTGATGTTTCGTAATAAGAAGTGTTATATGATGTATTCGATAAGATACTAAAATTAGAATCAATATTGTTATTGTATGATATTTTACCTATCACAACAAGGTCTTCAATTCCATATTCTTCTTTGGATTTAGCATGAGCAGACATATCTTTCCGAATACTGACATTTAATGTGGAAGTATTAACTATTGTAGTTACTGCCTGAGTTGTTTTATTCTTCTTATCAGTATATAAATAATACGTGGTTGAATTAGTTAGATTACCAGCAGATAAATTGATCTCATAATTATTTAATTGGCCGTCAGGTATAATAACGTCATCCGGATTTGGGTTTCCTAAGCATCCTATAAAAATAGAGATAAAAAATAGCAGGACTAATAAAAAAAATGATTTTTTTTTTTTCATAATAAAATAACACCAGGCTTTATGTTAATAAAGACACTTCAAACGATCTTGGATTAATCTCAAGTATCTGGATACCATCCCTATATATTCTTATCGCGCCATCACTTTCAGACACTGTTACTGCTACAGTCTCAGTCTCCCGGGTGATTGCTGCAGCAGATGCATGCCGTCCTCCCAGTCCTTTAACTGTCTCTACATCCCTTGCGTCTATATCAAGATAACGTCCAGCCGCAATCAAAAAACCTTCACTGTCCAATATGAACACTCCATCAAGTTGAGAAAACTCTTTCACTGTTTCCCATCTTATTGTGTCACGGATATTACGTTCTTTTTCAGGATGACCTGAAAAAGGATTCAATACTAACTGGTGGGACCGCTTCATTACTTCTTTTGTATCTCCGATAATAAAGGCAGTACCAATTGACCTTCCTTCACGACCATATGTGCCAAGTTCAATAGCGATCAGGAGGACTGACTGCAGGATATCCAGATCGATCATTTCCGAACATACTTTTAATTCTTCTACTATATGATTGTCCTTTAGATCATGTATCACGATACTGGTTGTTCCCTCATATGAGACTATGCCTACAACTCTATCTCCTTCAAGTAAATTCTTAATAAAAGCTGCTGCTGAAGCGTCTATAATATATTCAGATCCTGATGAAGCTTTGCGGTATAATATATTTGACAGGTTTTGTAATCTTTGCGCCGGACCCTTTCCATTATCGAGATCATCTCCCTCTAAAATGGGACCTGCCATCATCATAGCTGTCGGGGAAGCCATAAGGACTGGAATGCTGGTATCAATATTAAGTGATAGATCAGCTGACATAATGATGATTGCACAGGCTGAGATCTCCTGTGCGATATTTGTGGCTGTCCGGATAATTAAAGTCTTATCTACCATTACAATTTCCCCTGCGTATATATATTAATATTAGGTACAATAATAATTATGTTAGTATATCAAGTATAACTTGATATATCGAAAATGCTCATTCCGTTCACATTTTCTAATCTTCGGCTTCTTCGAAGCTTCAGACGAAGATTCTACGAATCTTCTAATCCACCATTCCTCCGGAATGTCGGTCAATAAAATCCGACCGAAGGGAGGATTTTGTTCATATTATACTCACAATAATAATAAAACTTAGTCTATATCTATATTTATATCTATTTATGTACTGCAAAACCTCCCTGATATAAGATCATTAAGCAGGGAGTGTTAATAATTCACCATCTATGAACACCCTGGGTTTTGTTATAATACCATCAAGATGAATGCCCACAATCACATTACCGCCGAATGTACTGTTGTCACCCAGTGCAATGTGGACTGTACCTGCTACCTTTTCATCTTCTAGAATATTTCCAATAAGATGTGCTGCCGGATTTGCGCCAATACCAAGTTCTGCCAGATTGCGTGCTAATGGTCCTACATTATCAAGCATATAACGCAGTTCTTCAGCCCTGGGCCCTGTGAAATCGACAGCTTTTCCATTTTTCACTATAATTGTCAACGGTGAATCCAGCATCCCCAATCCGCCCATGGAACCGTCTACTACAAAAACCCCTTGCGCATTTTTCGGTGCAACAAAGACCTCTCCGGCAGGTAGGTTAGTAGATGAACCTGCCTTATGGCAGATACCATGGTCCTCATGCCAGTCACATCCTTCAACATTAAGAATTATATCGGTGCCAGGATCAGTGACTATTCGGATCTCTTTCACTTTTTCAAGTTTCTTCCTAAGATTGAACGTAGTATCCTTTATAGTAAGATAATCAGCCGTAATGCCTCCTGATTCCATCATCTCAATACTGATCCCTGGCATGGTAGCGATACGGACTCCTGATTTATTAGCGGCCAGTCTTGCCTGGGTATGGGTCAGGGATTTGCTAGTAGGTACTAATAGTACATCCACAGCCTTCATTGCTTCTGCAACAGCTTTGGGGGGCTCCTGGGCGTGATGATCCCTTGGTTCCATGGTCATTAATAATACCTCACACCCCATCTGCTTTGCTGTATTATAAAGCTCCAGTCCTATGGATGGATGTGTGGCAGTATCAGTAATGATCAATACAGACTCTTTAGGCAGAACACCCATACAGGTTTTTAGAATCGTCTTTGTACTTTCTTTCAATGTCATAATTATTACTTCCTGTAGTATATCAAGTATAACTTGAATCGAAAATACTTCGTATTTTCTAATCTTCGGCTCTTTTGAGAGCCTCAGGCGAAGATTCTGCAAATCTTCTAATCCTCTATTCCTCTTGAATGTCGGTCAAGAAAATCCGACCGGAGGGAGGATTTTGTTCTACATTTTCTCCCGGGCATGAACAGATCTGATCATTCCTAGGATTTCCTTGGATCTGTTATCTCGCCTGTTAAGGCAGAGGCTGCAGCCGTGGCAGGTGATGAGAGATATACAAATGCATTGGCACTGCCCTGCCGGCCCTGGAAGTTGCGGTTAGATGTAGCAAGACCTACCTCACCATCACCAAGCAGACCAAAACTGCCTCCCATACACGGTCCGCAGCAAGGGCTCTCAACAATAGCTCCGGCTTCCATGAACTGTTCGATCAGCCCTGCACGCAGAACTTTTAAATATTCTGTACGGGATGCCGGGATGATCAGTAGTCGCACACCTTGTGCAACCGGTTCATTTCCCATAATGTCAGCAACGATCTTGATATCCTCAAATCTTCCGTTGGTACATGAACCTACCAGTACCTGATCGATCCTGGTACCTTCCACATCTTCAATTGGTTTTACATTATCCACATTATGTGGACATGCCACCTGGGGAGGTAAGTCTGATATATCATATTCACGATACTGTTCATATTCACAGTCTTCATCGCTTATCCAGTATGGGTCCGGTGTAAAGGAAGTGCGTTCTTCCAAATACTTCTGTGTGGTCTCATCGGCTTCAATAATACCCGCTTTAGCTCCCATTTCTATAGCCATGTTGCTTATGGTCATACGTTGGGATATGTCAAGGTTTTTGATTGTTTCGCCGCCGTATTGGGCTGTCATATACATTGCACCGTCAGCCCCAACATCTCCTATCATATGCAGAATGATATCTTTGCTATATACATGCTCAGGCAGTTTCCCCTTTACTTCGAACCTGATAGTCCCGGGTACTTTAAACCAGAGTTTTCCGGTGGCAAATACTGCAGCCATATCAGTACTGCCAATCCCTGTGGAGAATGCTCCAAGTGACCCATAGGCACAGGTATGACTATCACTGCCCACCACCAGGTTTCCTGGTTTGACCCATCCTTTTTCAGGAACTACCTGATGACATACTCCTTCGAAAATATCATAGTTAGTAATACCTTGCTCCTTAGCGAACTGTCTAAGCATGATATGGTTAGCTGCTGCATTAAGAGAATCTGCAGGTACTTGATGGTCAAAGAGTATGACGATCTTATCAGGGTCCCAAACCTTCGGATCAGTTTTGTCTTTCATTATTTCATTAAAACCCTGGACTGCAAGTGGCCCCGTGATGTCATGGGTCATTGCACAGTCTATGGATGCCATAACGAAATCTCCCGAGCGAACAGGTTTGTTAGCTGCTTTTGAGAAAATCTTTTCGGTGAGTGTCAGATTATTAGAGGTCATAGAATTGTTCTATAAGAGGCATGAAGTAATAAAGGTAATGAAAAGTAAATGATATAAATGATAATTCGCAATTCACGGTATCCTTAAATACTGTATCGTTGTTAATGACCCATTGAGGTGTAAAGATATTGTTATTGATCGGAGAAGCACTTATTGGCGAGGAACCTGAACTCGCACATGTTGATATAATTATCGGAGACAAGAACGGCCCTGCCGGGCAGGCATTTGCTACCGGGTTCACTCAGCTTAGCGCAGGACATACACCGCTTCTTTCTGTGATTCGGCCCAATCTGTTAACAAAGCCGGCAACACTTATCATACCCAAGGTAACAGTACAGAATATGGAAGATGCGGCCAGGATATTCGGCCCTGCCCAGACAGCAGTATCCCGGGCTGTTGCAGATGCCATGGATGATGGGGTAATACCAAAAGAACAGGCAGAAGATTTAGTAGTGGTTGCCAGTGTATTCATTCACCCTGAGGCCAGGGATTATGATAGGATATATAGATATAATTACGGTGCTACCAAACTGGCTGTCCAAAGAGCGATGGAATCATTCCCTGATGTTGATACTGTATTAAAAGAGAAAGACAGGACTATGCATCCGGTTATGGGATTCAATGTAACCAGGCTGTGGGATCCTCCGTATCTACAGGTTGCTATCGATATTCCGGATATGGAGTTTGTGCGCAAAGTACTTGACCAGGTACCTATAAGTGATCACATTATTATCGAGGCAGGTACGCCTTTGATCAAACGCTATGGGCTAGATGTAATACAGCAGATGCGTAAGGCCAGACCTAATGCATTCATTGTTGCTGATCTGAAGACCCTGGATACCGGGAACCTGGAGGCCAGGATGGTTGCAGATGCCACGGCTGATGCTGTAGTGATCTCAGGACTTGCACCTATATCAACTATGGAAAAGGCTATAGAAGAGGCAAAAAAGACCGGTATTTATGCATATATTGATATGTTGAATGTACCTGATCCTGTGAAAGTGCTAAAGGAATTAAGTATTAAACCTGATATTGTGGAGTTGCACAGGGCTATTGATGAAGAGAATCTTGCTCATGCATGGGGCAGTATATCTGAAATGAAGAAGGTCATTCCTAAATTACTGGTAGCAGTAGCAGGAGGTATCGCCAAGCTGGAAAAAGATGCTGCGACTGTAAGTGATGCATGTACGGCTGGTGCTGATATTGTGGTTGTTGGCAGGGCTATAACCAAGGCAAAAGATGTGAGGCTGGCAGCCGAGGTATGCCTTGAGGATCTACAGAAGGCTGAGATTGATCAATATAGGGTTATGACTGATTTTTAGTACTATATACTAAACCATATCTGTTTTTTATGACTTTCTGCCACAGAGAGCACAGAGAACACAGAGATGCCTTTTCCGTCACTAACTCTTATCTCTGTGCTCTCTGTGGCAGTCATATAGGGTTCCAAATTACACGTGCGGAGTGTAGTATATACATATAATCACAACCCCTAATCTCCTTTTTATATGACTGAAGATATAATAATACCACGCTCATCCGCATCAACAACAACCTTTGATCCTTCCAGTACCTCTCCGGCAACAATGAGTTTAGCAATCCTCGTCTCAACTTCATTTTGAATAACACGTTGCAGTGGCCGTGCACCATACGTTTCACTATATCCTGCATCCCCAAGATACTTCTTTGCAGCATCAATGATCTCAAGATCGATCCTTTGTTGTTTTAATCTTTCAACCAGATCTACTACTTTGATATCAACTATCTTGACTAACTGTTCCCTTGTCAATGGATGGAAGATTGCCACTTCATCGATCCTGTTTAAAAATTCAGGTCTGAAATATTTACTCAATTCATTTATGGCTATCGCCTGCATCTCGCTATAATCCCCGCCTTTCTCCAGTTGTTCAACTGCATAATCCACACATATATTTGAGGTCATGATGATAAGTGTGTTCTTAAAATCCACAGTCCGTCCATGTGAATCTGTCAAACGCCCATCATCCAGTATCTGGAGCATGATGTTAAACACATCACTGTGTGCTTTCTCTACCTCATCAAAGAGTATCACGGCATATGGCTTGCGCCTGATAGCTTCAGTGAGCTGTCCCCCTTCATCGTGACCGATATACCCCGGAGGTGCACCGATCATTCTCGAGACCGTATGTTTCTCCATATATTCTGACATATCAATACGGATCAGGTTATTCTCATCATCAAAGAGCTCAACTGCTAAAGCTTTAGCAAGCTCGGTCTTACCAACACCCGTCGGTCCTAAGAAAATAAAGCTTCCTATGGGTCTGCCCGGATCTTTAATACCGGCATGAGCACGGATCACAGCATCAGATACTGCCTGGACTGCTTCATCCTGTCCTATCAGGCGTTTATGCAGGTTATCTTCCAGATGTGTCAGTTTCTCACGTTCTCCCTGTATCAGTTTGTTTACAGGTACACCGGTCCATTCACTTACTACATCAGCAATATCTTCCTCTCCTACCTCTTCTTTTAACAGCATATCTGTTTGTTTTTCTTGTAAATTGGCTTCCTCCTGTGCATACTGGCGCTCAAGGTCAGGCAATATGCCGTGTCGTAATTCTGCTGCATGATCAAGATTCTCTACTTTATTAAGCTGGTAATCGCGTTCTTCCTGTTCAATCTGTGTTTTTATATCTTCTATCTGCTGTTTGAGTTTACTTAATTTCCGGATTGTTTCTTTTTCATTCTGCCATTGTGCGCGCATGGCATCAGATTCGGCCCGAATATCCGCAAGTTCCTTTTGAATGTTTTCAAGACGCTCTTTTGAAGCCTGATCTTTCTCTTTTTTTAGTGCTTCGCGTTCGATCTCAAGTTGCATGATCTTGCGGTCAACTTTATCAAGCTCTGTAGGTTTACTGTCTATCTCGGTCCTGATCTTGGCTGCAGCCTCATCTACAAGATCAATGGCTTTGTCAGGTAGAAAACGGTCTGATATATATCGATTGCTTAATACAGCGGCTGCAACCAGTGCTGTATCCTTGATCCTTACTCCGTGATGTACCTCATAGCGTTCCTTGAGCCCGCGCAGTATTGAGATGGTATCCTCTACGTTTGGCTGGTCTATCAGGACAGACATGAACCTGCGCTCAAGGGCTGCATCTTTTTCAATATATTTACGGTATTCATTCAGCGTGGTTGCACCTATGCAGTGAAGTTCACCACGGGCCAGCATGGGTTTTAGGATATTACCAGCATCCATTGCACCTTCTGTTGCCCCGGCACCCACAACCGTATGCAGTTCATCAATGAACAGGATGATCTCACCTTCTGAATCAACGACTTCCTGAAGTACGGCTTTTAACCGTTCTTCAAACTCACCCCGAAACTTCGCACCTGCAATTAATGCACTCATATCAAGGGAAATAATGTGTTTATTTTTCATGGCCTCGGGTACGTCACGGTTTACAATACGCTGTGATATCCCTTCCACTACTGCGGTCTTACCAACACCTGCCTCTCCTATAAGCACAGGATTGTTCTTCCTGCGGCGGGAGAGTATTTCGATAGTGCGTCTGATTTCATGGTCCCTGCCTATGACAGGATCAAGTTTCCCCTGCGACGCAAGTTCCGTAAGATCGATCCCATATTTATTTAGTGATTCATAGGTTTCTTCAGGGTTCTGTGATGTGATCCGTCTATCGCCTCTTACTTGCGATAATGCCTGAGTTAAATTATCTCTGGTCACACCTGCACTCAAGAGTATCTTTGAGCTTATACTATCTGTTTCTTTGATCAGTGCAAGTAGCAGATGTTCCACACTGATATAATCATCCTTCATCTGGCTTGCTTCTTTTTTTGCTGTATCGAATACCCTGTTCAGATTCTGGGTCATGTATACCTGGTCGCTACCTGTACTCGATACCTGGGGCAGCTCAGATAGGTGTTTTTCCAGTTCCTGTTGTATTATGTCGGGAGATATCCCTATCTTCTCGAGAAGTCTTAATGCAAGTCCGTCATCTTGTTCGAGTAATGCCAACAGCAGATGTTCACAATCAATCTGTTGGTGATGATATCTTGCAGCAATTGTAGCAGAGCCCTGAATAGCTTCCTGTGCTTTTACTGTAAAACTGTTTAAATCCATTATTATACCTCTTTTTGTATCCATTTCAAAAAGTATAGGAATGAAATCTATATAAATCATTGTTTATATTATCTGCCACAGAGGACACTTTAGAGGAAAAACTCTGTGATCTTATGTGTTCTCTGTGGCTATCATTTATGTCCTCTGATTTGGAGTGGATACCTTTTTTATAAATATGATGAATAAATTCCTACCTTTGGTCGGGTTAATTTATACTTGATATACTATAAAAAAGTATTTTAATGTGTAATAACTATAAATAATTGGTCTTATATAAATTACAAGGCATAAATGGGGAGATCTTAATATTATAATAGACATACCTGGATTTGAGATGCTATTTGCAGTAGCGATGCTTCTGGTAGTGGCTTACCTTTTGAAAAAGATCAAATAAGGTCAAGCTTTGTAATTGGTGTCTGATATCGTTTACTGATGTATTTGGAATAAAGTAACAAAATCCTCGCTATCGCTCGGATTTTCTTGACCGACATTCCAGAGGAATGGAGGATTAGAAGATTCGTAGAATCTTCGACTGAAGCTTTGAAGAATCTGAAGATTAGGAAATGTGAACGGAGTGAACATTTTCGATATATCAAGTTATACTTGATAGAGGCTGTCCAACAATCCAAAAGTGGAATAAAAAGAAAGGAAAATAGGGCTGTAAATCCAAAAAGAAGCCGAATTTTTAGTACCAAAAGCAATTATGGGACAGCCTCGATATACTATAAAAAAAGGGGATGGTAAGAACAGTTTGTATCTCAGGTATTAATAATTACCTTCAACACGTACATGTCCTTGCCCTTTTATTTCATTAAAACACTGCCTGCATATAACACTGCCAAATTTTGTGGTCAGGTTTGCTGTAGTTTCCCGGCCGCATCCAATGCATATATCAATACTATCGTTTTTGCTCATTTTTTCACCTTACATTCGATTATTTTATAGGCATATTTTATTGAATTCTTAACAATATTCATTGTATATATATTTTTATAAAAAGATAGGATCATATTCTGATTATTGGATTTCAGGTTTATTTCCTAACCTATTATTTTTATAACTCTCATAGTATATATATATTTCCAAATCATTTCAAAATAAATTGGTGATGTTAACAATGATAATTATGATATAAATTTTAACTGAGTATCTATTACATGACTATCGGCTTATTAAATAATTGAGCAAATTAACCTTCATCACATTAAT
>JAIOQW010000090.1 GCA_021108405.1 Methanosarcinales archaeon | reverse complement strand
TATAATCGGACTATCAAATTAGAAACGCCAGATTACATTCTAATTTGATTGCTTCAATTATGGGAATTAATAACCAAACGATTTTATTCTACTAATACATCAATAGGTTTCTATGAAAATATCAGATGAGATACTTAAGGAATTAAAATTTGATGATAAGGGATTACTGACAGCTATTGCCCAGGATTTTAAGACAAATGAAATATTAATGGTCGCTTTCATGAACCTTGAGGCTTTACTAAAGACAATTGAAACCGAAAAAGCTCATTATTACAGCCGCAGTCGTGCTAAACAATGGCTAAAAGGTGAGAGTTCGGGTCATATACAGATCGTGCATGAGATGTATATAGACTGTGATGCGGATGCTGTGGTAATGAAGGTTGAACAAATAGCTGGCGGTGCCTGTCATACTGGTTATAGATCTTGTTTTTACCGTACAATTGACGGTAATATCGTAGGAGAGAAAGTATTTAACCCCGAAGATGTATATTAATTTTAAACAATAACCATATAAACTGTGTAATATTGACTAACCAGGGGGTTGTAAACTCATGATGCGATATTGTCCGGAGTGCGAAGGAAGGATGAACTTTTTTAGATATCCTGTATTAAAAAGAATCGACCATCATGGTCGAAAATTAGTAATATATAAATGCATTGAATGCGGGCATGAAGAGCAATTTACCGATTAAAAAACTGTATAAACCTCTTCATGTGGATGTATAATTATGCCGTCAGTAGTGATATCATAGGGGTGGATCTTTTTACTATGGTCCGAACCTCTCATTTTATAGATCTCTATACTTCTTATACGTACGTTCTCCATCCTTTTATAGTACATTGCAACAGTACCTTCGGTTACAAAATTCTCAACACCGAAACGACTGGGATGATCATCATCAACTATCTCACATGTCATAAGGGATGTAAGGCCAAGTATCTCAAGAGTGGTAGCTAATTTCAACAGTTCTACACGGATCTTAGCAGGGTCCTGAAGATAAAAACCTATGGAAGTAGATGAATCCACAACTGCCCTTTTGGCATCGATCTCTTCCTGGATCATTATAACCTGGTCCATCATCGAGCGCATATCAAATGGTCTCACATCTACATATTTCTCCTGGGATGGGATACCGATCTTTGTGGATGCAGCATCAATAATAGCAAGTTTTCCTTCATCTTCAAGTGCCTGAAGATCCCAGTTGAAGGCTAATGCATGTTCTCTGATATGTTCCGGTCTTTCTTCTGTTGCTACAAAAATACCGCTTTCGCCATATTTGGTGATCCCGTTATAAATAAATTGAAGTGCAAAGATTGTTTTTCCAGCTCCTGACGTACCTGATAATAAATATGTACGGTCTCTAAGCAGTCCTCCCCCACAAAGCTCATCAAAGCCTTCTACGCCTGTCGGCGAACGGTTATCTCCTTGTTCATAATTATTTTCAAATTCATCCATTATTATTCATCCGGAATTTTCTATTTTAAATATTAGGAAATTAATTTGATCAAATAGTTTTATCATTATTATTATAATCATAGTATTTAAAAATATGTTTATAGTATACCCTATAAGATTCTCAGAACAAATATAATTTTTCTTTTTAATAGTATATCAAGTATAACTTGATGTACTCAAGAAAATCCGACCGAAGGGAGGATTTTGTTCTAGTATAGCAAGTATAACTTGATATACTGAAATATCACCAATCTTTATATTGGATGATAATACAATTACTACCATATGGACAATACAGTAGTACACACGTCAACCGAATCAAATGTTACAGATTCGAGTAATGCGCTGGAAGATGAAAATGATATACAATCACTAAGAACTAAAATTGACCATTTGGAAGAGCAAAATGATCTGCTGCAGAAAAGACTGCTTGATGCTGCTGTAGCTAACAGTAGCTATCTTCAGAATATCCAGAAGCTCAAAGAACAGGTACAGCAATTAAAAAAACCTCCATTGTTTATTGCAACAGTTATAGAAATTATTGATGATATGGTCCTGTTGCGTCAGCATGGAAGTAATCAGGAAATTATTACACAGATCCCCGATGAACTTATAGGTGAGATAGAAACAAGCATGAGGGTCGCCGTAAATAACAGTTTTGGTATTATAACATTATTATCCAGACATGCGGACATAAGGGCAAGAGTAATGGAGCTCATTGAAGCGCCAAAAGTAGATTATAATTCCATTGGCGGTCTTGACCAGCAGATTAAGGAAGTAGTAGAGGCCGTTGAACTTCCTTTAACAGATCCACTGCTTTTCGAGGAAGTGGGTGTTGAACCACCCAAGGGTATACTACTCCATGGGCCGCCTGGGTCAGGAAAAACTCTTATTGCTAAGGCAGTTGCCAGTCGTGCTAAAGCTACCTTTATCAGGATGTCAGGATCTGAACTCGTCCAAAAATTTGTTGGAGAGGGTGCCAGGCTGGTACGGGATTTATTCCAGATGGCAGCAGAGAAAGCACCAAGTATAGTTTTTATTGATGAGATAGATGCTGTGGGCGGCCGCAGGACCCATGACGGCACTACAGGTTCTGCTGAAGTGAACAGGACAATGATACAGTTACTGGCTGAGTTGGATGGTTTTGAAGAGCGTGGTGATATCAAGATCATTGCAGCAACTAACAGGATCGATCTGCTTGATCCTGCCCTGCTGCGCCCCGGGAGGTTTGATAGGATCATAGAAATACCCATGCCTGATAGTAAAGGACGCATGGAAATATTCAAGATCCATACCAGGAAAATGTCACTGGATGAGGATGTGGATTTCAATAAAATAGTATTAATGACCGATGGTTTAAGCGGTGCTGATATCAAAGCCATAGTAACAGAAACCGGAATGTTTGTAATTCGGAGACGCGGTAAAAAGATCAAGATGAGTGATTTTCTTGAGGCCTATAATAAGGTCATTATTGAGGACATAGAAGATGTCCCACATGATATGTTCATATAACTCAAGTAAATCCTCGCTAACGCTCGGATTTATTTGAGTTTGAAATATTGAGTAAAAAAATATATTCATTTAACATGACTGAATTGCTTACCAAAGAAGAAGGAAATATTGCTCTCGAATTAGCAAGAAGAGCTATAATTGAATATTTAACCAGCAAGAGGACTCTCAATGCAGATAATCTTCCTTCGGTTTTTTATAAGAACAGAGGAGTATTTGTCACTTTAAATAAAAGAATTAAAACTATAAAGGAACTGCGGGGCTGCATCGGAAGACCATATCCTGTTATGCCATTAGGTGATGCTATTATCATTTCTGCTATTAATGCAGCCACTGAAGATCCAAGGTTTGGATCTGTTACTATTAAGGAGATGGATGATATTGAGATAGAGGTCACTGTACTTACCATGCCATATAAATTGGAAGGCAGACCGGAAGAACTGCCTGGAAAAATTGAAATAGGCAGGCATGGCCTGATCGTACAAAAAGGATTCTATTCCGGACTACTACTTCCTCAAGTAGCTGAAGAACATGGTTTTGATGCAGAGGACTTCCTTACCCAGACCTGTATGAAAGCAGGCCTGCCTCCTGATGCCTGGTTTGATCCTGATACGCAGGTATGTGCTTTTGAAGGGCAGATTTTTAAAGTATATCAAATATAACTTAATACATCGAAAATGCTCACTCCGTTCACATTTTCTAATCTTCATCTCCTTCGGAGCTTCAGTCAAGAAAATTCAAGCGTTAGCGAGAATTTTGTTCTCTTTAGCTCTTTTAAGATCCTCAGGCTCTAGAAAATCCGACCGGAGGGAGGATTTTGTTTTTAAATTATGCCCACTACCATGATCATGCCCACCAGACATATAGCACTAAAAGCATCAATAATACTTGACATCATAGGTATGCAATGATTATCAGGGTCCAGTCTGAGTTTATAAGCAGAAATGGCAATATAATATCCAATTACATTTACCACAGCAACAGCAATAAAACCGGCTGCTGTACTGATAAATACCATATTGACCAAACCTGGTGTTTCAATCTTCATTAATACACTTACTGCAAATGCCATGACTCCGACTAAAGGAAAGATAACTATAGAATAAATATATATCAATAGAACATTTGGCAGTATTTCTTTCCCTGGCAGTATACCGGGATTAAACAGACCTGTATGGAGCATGGAGGACAACCTGGATGTAAGAATTCCCCCTAATGCATTATTTTTTTCCAGGAATAATGGGACCATTACCAACAGTGCAGGAACTGCTAAAAAACCTTCTAGTTTTGAGTTGATGATAATTCCTGCAGCAGTACTCATTACCCCTGCCAGAAGCAGTACTGGAATACTCTCATAGATGATACGTTTCATAATATCCAGTTTAGAGGCTATGGTCACGATTATATTCAATACAGCCAGTATTGCGAACAGAATAAATAGTATATTGTGAAGAGTCGAAGATTCGTTTCCTATTAATATTATCGCTATAAATAGTGCAGGCAGTGTTATCATATCTCCAGCAGCCGTGATTATAGGAGCACTTATATTATCGATATCCCAATCACGTTTATAGCCCATGACAGCTACACCTACTGTTATCAGTAGTACGAAGATACTTGAGATGATCCCTCCGATCATGGAGATCAATACAAATTCTACTACACCTATACTTTCAATTCTTAGCAGCATGGCAAAAAGCCAGGCGATCATGCCCAGTGCAAAAGATATCAATACGGTATTGATCATGGAAGCATAGATATTCTGGGTCAGGATACTGTTATTTTTTAATGATGTACTGAACATACCAGTATGTAGTGCTGTACCAAGGCGTGATCCCATAGCACCGAAAATATTACCCCTCATACCAATAGCAGGAGTGATAAGTAGAAATAAACCAGGTAAGGCCTGTAGTACATCTATCATCATTCCCAGTACTACGCCAGCTACTAAACTCATTAAACTCATAATAGAGAGACTGAAAAAACCTTCCTTTAATGTAGAAAGAGGGATGTGGTAACGAAGAGATTCCCCGAACGAAATCGTTTCTACTGACTCTTCCCTAAGTTCTGTCAATATTTCTCCCTCATCGGTGGTTTTATGTATTGTTAATTTAAATAAACTCCTATATCAGGTAAGATTTATTATGCCCAAAAAAATTGAGCATTGTTCCCTTAATATGAAAGAACTCCTTGTAGAGATGAAGGATACTTCCGAGTTAATGTTTGATCTGGCTTATTCTGCCATGATCTATGATAACGAGGATATTGCGGAAGAAGTACTCCGTCTGGAAGATAAGATGGATACTCTTGAGTATTATATGAAGATCTCAGCTATGCAGGCTGCCCGGAGGTTAGATGAGGCACACCAACTGTCAGGAGTGTTAAAAGCCGCATCGGCTGCAGAAAATATTGCTAATGCCGCAGGAGATATTGCTAATATTGCCCTAATAAAGATGGGTATTCCCCCTGAATTAAAGGCAGATATCAGGGAAGCTGAGGAAACCGTTACAAGGATTATTATTGATTCGCAAAGCCCGATAATTGGAAAGGAACTGGGTGAACTCAAACTTGAGACCGAAACCGGTATGCGGGTTATTGCTATACGTCATGGGTCTTCCTGGATATATGATCCGGAAGATGATACATCCATCCTTACCGGTGATATTTTATTTGCAAGAGGACATGACGATGGACTGTCCTTGTTTACTGAATATGTTACCGGCAAACCTTTTGAGACGCGTGCATACACACCGACAAGTACTTTTGATGAGATGAACAGCCTGGATAAAGCTGTTGATATTATTATTGAAATGAAGAATAAAGCCGAGCTCTCTGTGGGTCTGGCATATTCGGCTGTGCTATTCTATAATAAAGAGATCGCAGATGAGGTCAGGATCCTGGAAGAAGAGATGGACCAGATGAAATATGAACTTCAGCACTGGGTACTTGAAAGTGCTAGGCATGTAAAGGATGTGGACGATCTTCGGGGTCTGTTGCATCTGGCAAACGCCTCTGAATCTATTTCAGATGCTGCATATGAAATTGCTGATATTGTTCTTAGAGATATTGAACTTCATCCCATTTTCATGATGGCGGTCAGGGAATCGGATGAGGTCATCACCAGGGTTAATGTAACAAAAGGGTCATTTCTTGTTGATAAGACACTAGGTGAATTGCAACTTGAGACAGAAACCGGTATATTCGTAATGGCAGTAAGAAGGGGCAGTCGATGGATATACAGACCTGATGCCAGGACTGGAATAGCCGGCGGTGATGCCATGATCGTTCGGGGATCACTTGAAGGTGAAGCTCAGTTGTTGGATATGGCTGCCTGTGCGGTTGATGAGAGTGGATAAAAAATTCAAAGGCAAATCTTCAAGTAGTTTTTGATCGTCGGTAAATTCGATGCTCATACCTACGCCAAAAACTCCAAGCTGAATCCCTTTTATATATTTTCCGACTACTGTCTTTGCTTTATTAAAAAGGTCTTTATTGGGCATTGCCTGTAGTATCTTTGTAAGCACAATCCGGCAAACATCTCTGATATTCGTTGCCGATCCTATATAACAGTGGGTTCCAATAAGCTGATATTTTTCTTCTGCAATGTAACGTGTGAGGGCAGCCAATGAGCTCTTTCCAATTCCGCGCTCACCAGTTAGGAAAATATTTTCATTTCTACCCGTGGAAGTCTGTAAAATAGCTCGATCAATTCGCTTAATTTCGCTTGTACGGCCAATAAAATAATCTATTGGTACTGGTATCCCGGGTGTGAATGGGCTGTTTTCTTTCACCATTTTATCTCATGTGGATAAACACCGTTACCATACTTAAATCCAACGACCTCATTTCTGTGTGTGAGATATTGGCTACATCGACTGATGAGATCTATCTGTTGATATTATATTCTGATAATTTAAAGATGAATTTATTCTTAATCCTGGTCTTTTCTACCAATTTGGTAGTTTATTGGTAGTTCTTTAATATTCAAGTCAACAACTCTGGACGTGCGACTTTCACCATGTTCTCTTTCATATAATTCGATATTGCTTTCAAGTGTATCGAATAATCTCTTAGCTGCTGTTGGTGATAAAATAATCATCGCATCGGCTATATATGTCCACTCATCTTCTTCTTCATCATAGATTTTTTCATTCATTAATTCATATCTAAAATCTTGTGTAGTTAGCCCACCTTTGATGTTGGTTACATAATATTTTGTAAAATTTGGAACTCTAATGACTGGTACAATTTCTTCACTATCAATTTTTTTGTTCATATTTAAAACCCCTCATTCAAGCTTGACCTTTTGTGCTAAGCTTGGTTGGCTTATGAGAAACATGTCTCAGAGGGACGGGGTTTTTTTTATATTTTAGAGTTCCCATTCTGCAGCCCCAACCGTACCACCGCTGGAATAAATTCCGGGGCATCCCCAACCTTGTATTGGATGTCTACACTCTCGATATTACGAGTCAATGACCCCGGACGGCGCTTCGCTCTGTCCGGGGCATCAGGGGAGGTGTTTTGTCATTAATTTTCCCAATGAGACGCATGTATCAATTTTCTATAGTTGTATCGGTTCCTTCTCTTTTTATAACAGTTGAATGTCTAGACTAATCTGTAAAATCAGTTAATTTTGGGCAATGAAGTTCTAGCGTTTTTGTATTCAACCCTTATAAGATACTGGGAATTCTGAATTTTAGGACACTCTTCCAACTCGGGTTTTACAATTTGGACATGTTTTTTCAATTTATGGCATCATTGTCTGACAAATTGGACACGCTCGATCAGCATATTGGCCTTTTATAAATATATTAATTTTTACTATTTCATGTATATACTTTACTTTAAAGTAAAAAAAGAAATGTTTGGAATTAATTATTCAGTGTAAACTGGAACTCCCTTCTGCATAAGGTAATATCCATTTCCATCAATTGTAGACATTAAATTAACAATTTTTTCAAGAACGTCATAAGTATCTTCATTATTTCTTATTCTGTCTTCTAATAATTCAAGACAATTGTTTAGTCCATCGAAAAATTCATCTGTAATCGGAATTGTATTATCACCAGACATGAGGATAGCTATGCGACTGAAAATTGCTTGATATGAACTGTTAAGGATAAAATCAATAAATTGCAATTGAGGGTCGAATTCCAAATTAAAAATTCGTCGAGTCATCCCATAAGCAGAACTATAATAATAAGCCTTTTTTCGTAGGTCACTCTCGGCATTAATTTTAGCTCGGCAGTAATTAATCTCATCTGCTAAAATCGTTCTATATTCGGATGAAATATTCACAATTCTCACCAATGATAAGGGTTGTTTTCTGGATAAGGGATAGTAACACTGTTTGCATCTGTTGGCGCTGATGGACGTCTTTCAAAATCAATTTGACCTCCAGCTAAAACATCGGTTGTTGTGGGTTTATCGAAGGGTGCATGTGTCATTTTATGAGGTATAAAAATGTCATTTTCAATATAATTCAAATTTTCTTGAATTATATTGCCAATTTCATAAATTTCTGTTGCTGTGGGTACATATTCATAATCGTCTATCATATTATGAATTTCATCTTCAGATACACCTAATTTTTCAGATGCTTCTAAAATTGTTAAATTTCCTTGAAACAGTCCATCCATGACCTCTTTTGTTGTAGACTCCATAAATTACATACTCCTCATAATTGATAATAGCTAAATATGTGTTGCTTATAATTATTAAATGTATTCATACAGGATTTTGTTTCATTATTAATCCAATCATTTCGCTTAAGGGTATCATCTATTAGCTCATTTCCATGATTAGTAACCAAATGTGGTATTTCTTTCTTTTTATACAAATCAAGGGATGTATTTACACAAGATTTTGCATCTAAAATTTCCATTTGTTTCAAATATTTTATTACATCCAAAAGGTGAAATGCTCGTGTTTTTCTGTTAAAAATTTTTATATACTTTTTGGCTTCCAATAAAAAATGTGTATCTGAGCTTACGATAAAATCAGCATCAGTTTTATTGCAAGAATATAACACAGCAGAATCCTTTTTGTCTAAAATGATTTTTTCATTTCGTATTCTAGTCCTAAATTCTTTGAAGTCCATTTCATCTGGTTCATCTATAACAACAAATTGATAGTTTCTAAATTTATTACGTACATTATGAGGCATTTCAATAAAATTATCATAAGACATGCAAATCTTAAAATTAGAATTATCTAGTACCTGCATTATTTTGTCAAGTTTGTTTATTTTTTCCAAATCCCAAGGAACATTTGCATCAAAAACAAATTCAATCATATGGTTCATAATATTCTAACCTAAATATAGCTTACGAAATTAATAGATACTAAATTTGTGCATAAATATCTTGTAAAAATACATTTACATATACGAGCATAAACCTCCCCATCTAACAGCCCCAACCACGCCACCGTCGGAATAAATTCCGGGGCATCCCTAATGTTGCATTGGATATCCATATTCGCGATATTACGAGCCCCACAGACTGTCCCAAAACTAAAATTTCCATGAAAAAGGAGCTCAATTAAGCCTTTAAATCAAGAACTAAGGTCAAAAATTTTAATTTTTTGGACTTTTGGGACAGCCTGCCCAGCCGTTCCACCACCGGACTGCAAGTCCGGGGCATCCCCACTGTTGCCTTGGATGTCCATACTCGCGATATTATTGCAGTCATCGATCCCGGATTTCGCTTCTTTAGGTTTCTTATTGTTATCCAATCTTCCATTGAGATCACCCCAAAACCTCCTGCAATAAAACAGGGGTCTTTTGATAAATAGGGGGGGTCAATTTTCAATGGGAAAAAGGGGTCAATTTTAAGTGGGAATTTTCATTGTGCACCTATCCGACCCATTACACCATCAAGTTCCCGAATAGATATATCATTTTGAATACCCCCGATTTGACTTGTACACATAAACGTGCTTCACCAAATCCCATCGGAACACGACCGGCGAGAATGTCAACCCCTCCATCAGGATCTTCAGGTGAGCGATAAGTATAGTATCCTTGCACATTTAGCAGCTCCTTTTTTGTATTATAGGCAATCTATGAATCAACTTTACAGGCTGTCCCAAAAGTCCAAAAAATTAAAATTTTTGACCTTAGTTCTTGATTTAAAGGCTTAATTGAGCTCTTTTTTCATGGAAATTTTAGTTTTGGGACAGCCTGTTTAGTAAAAATTTATTCAATTAGTTTTTTAAAATCTTTATCTTTCAAGAAATCTTTAAAGTATCTATCGTTTTCTGCTTCTTTTTTATAGAACGAATTAAATTCAATAGCACGCTTTAAATAATGGATCGCTTGCTCCTTATTTTTCATAAGGGAATATATGCATGCGCCTTTGTACAATACCTGATCATTATTAGGTTTAATTTCCAGCGCTTTCTCGATAACCTCTAAAGCTTCTTCATTTCTATCAAGTCCAATAAGGACATTGTATTTTATGAGCAATATTTCAGCATTATTTGGTTCAATTTTGAGTGTTTTATCGATAATTTCTAGCGCTTGGACATATCTTTTTTCTTTTAAGTAAATGAGACTTATTAAATTTAGTAGTGGAGCAAATGGATTTAAAGACAATGATTTTTCAAATGCCTTAAATGCTTCAGTTTTTTGATTAAGCCTATACATTGTGGATCCCTGATAACCCCACATCTCGGGATTATTTGGTTCTATAGCTAGTGCCTTTCTGATAACTTTTAACGCATCATCATCCCTATTTGAGTGTGAAAGTAGTCCGAATTTTTTTACTAGTAAGTTTGCATCATTTGGATATTCTTCCAATATTTTGTCAACAGTTTCAAGTGCTTCATCTACTCTATTTAGTTTAGTAAGAGCATCATATTTATTGTTCAGGAAATCAACAGAATTTGGTTTTTGTGTTAATGCCTCATTGTATGTATCTAATGCTTCTTCAAAATCCCCTAAATTTTCATGGATAATGCCTTTATTATACAAACTATCAAGGTCATTTGGATTTACTTCTAATGCCTTATCATACGAGAGTAGTGCCTCTTCTTGTCGATTAAGTTGAGAAAGAACACTAGCTTTTATTGCCCATATATTATCAAAATTTGAATCCAATGATATTGCAGATTCGATGACTTTAAGTGCCTCATCATTTTTCTTAAGTTTAATGAGGATATTACTTTTTAGAGACAAATAATAAACAAAATTTGGTTTTGAAGCCAAAGCTTTTTCTATATTTTCAAGCGCTTCTTCATAATTATTCTGTATAAATAAAATTGAAGCCTTGTTGGACCATGGATCACTAAGTTCTGAATCTAATTCCAATGCTTTATCATAAGCATCCAAAGCTTTTTTAGTTTCATTTGATTCATAATAAATATTTCCTTTTGTGTTATAAGCATTAGCATACATTGGCTCTAAACAAATCACATTTTCAAGAGCCTCAAGAGCTTCATCATTCTTTCCTGCTTTATGGAGAATAATACTTTTTGCATACCACAACTTATAGTCATATATATTTAATTCAATTGATTTTTCAATAGCTTTAAGCGCCTCTTCATATTGATTAAGCTGAGAAAGAATGACAGATTTTTTAGACCATTTATCAGCAACGTTTGATTTTAATCGAGATACGTTTTCAAGTGCATCTAAAGCCTCATCATCTTCACCAACTTTTGATAGAATAACACTTTTAAGAATATATGTTTCAATCGAATTTGGATTAATTGCAATTGATTTATTAATCGCTTCAAGTGCTTCATTATCTCTATCAAATTTGAAAAAAACTTTCGCTTTGAAAAACCATAATTGAGAATCATTTACATTGAAAGATAATATCTTGTCTACTGTCTCAAGGCATTCATCATATTTATTGAGTTCATCAAGGATACTAATTTTCAAATATAAAGAATCGATATCTGCGAACTTTAATTCTAATGTTTTTTGAATTGCTTCAAGTGCGTCATCTTTTTTACCCAGTTCATTACAAATCAAAGCTTTGAAATACCATCCCTGAGCATTTTCGGGTTCAATCTCAACTGTTTCTTCATAACATTGAAGTGATTCTTCATATTTTTTAAGGTTATACAAAATTAATCCTTTTTTGCACCATGCATCAACATTTTTTGGATTAATGTCTAATACTTTATCATAAACCATTAGTGCTTCTTCCTGCCGATTCAAATTAAAAAGGATGGTTGCTTTGAGACACAAACTTTTTTCATGTTTTGTCTTTAAGCGCAATGTTTTTTCAATAGCTTCAAGTGCCTCACTATTTCGATTAACTTTTAATAGAATATTTGTTTTTAAAAACCATAAATCCCCATTATCTGGTTCTAATTTAATTGATTTTTCAACAATATTCAGTGCTTCATCATTTTTATTTAGGTTAGAAAGGAGTGCAACTTTCAGATACTGTTCACTGCTACTATAATCAGGAATTATTCTGGATGAGTTAGAAGTAGGAATTATCATTCCATTATCTTTTTTGATTGTTGAAGACTTGTTACCATTTTTTGATTCTACATTAACAATATCTTTATTCAATTCAATTGTTTTTTCAATAGTTTCAAGTGCCTCATCATTCCGATTAAGGGTAACAAGAATTGTGGTTTTAAAATCCCATGCTTCTGCATTATCTGGCTCTAATTCTATTCCCTTTTTTATAGCTTCTAATGCTTCTTCATATCTAGAAAGAGTAAAGAGAACAACACTTTTATCGAACCATACTTTAGGATTATCTAAATTCAATTCAGTTGCTTTTAGGATGGCTTTAAGCGCCCCTTCATATTGATTAAGCTGAGAAAGAATGGCACTTTTTATGGCCCATGTTTCAGCAACACTTGATTTTATTTCAAGTGCTTTTTCGATAGCTTCTAGTGCTTCATCATATCTATTAAGATCATATAGGACGATACTTTTAAGGTTCCAAACATTAAAATCGTCTGGTTTTATTGTTAGTGTATTTTCAATGGCTTCAAGTGCTTCATCATTCCTTTTAAGCTTAGTAAGGATGCCAATTTTTGAATGCCACATACTGAAATCATTTGGAGTTAGTTCAAGTATTTTATTGATTGCGTTTAATTCTCTATTATTTTGTTGAGTTTCATGAAATATTCTTGCCTTAAGAAGCCATGCATCTTCAAAAAAAGGTTTTAATCCAATTGTTTTTTCAATAGCTTCAAGTGCTTCATCATAATGAGACATCATATAAAGCACGTTAGCCTTATCATACCACCCGAATGCATTTCTCGGATTAAGATATATGGTCTTATTATATGCTTCAAGTGCTTCATCATATCTTTTAAGATTTGCAAAAGCATTGCCTTTATTATACCATGCAAAATCACTATTTGGATTAATTTCTATAGTTTTGTCATAAGCATTTAAGGCATCTTCATGTTTACCTAAGTCACCAAATGCACTACCCTTACAGGCCCAAGCAGCATCAAAACCAGGAATTATTTCTATTGCATTGTTAAAAGAGTCTATTGCTTCGACGAATTTTTTAAGTTTTGAAGCAAGTATAATTCCCCTATTATACCATGCTATTGGATCTTTAGAATTTATCACGACACCTTGATCAAAAGCATCCACCGCTGCCTCATATTCACCAATATCAGCTAAGATGTCCCCCTTATAAAAATATGCTATTGCAAAGTCCGGTTTTGCTTTCAATATTTTTTCAAATGTTTCCAGTGCCTTACGATAATTTCCTTCCGAATAATACGATAATGCACGATTGAAAATATCCTTATTTTGCCTTGATTCTGAAGTTTCACACGTCCAGCTTTTATATGGACCATCACGAATTTTACTATAGTTAGAAGATTTTGGCTCTTCAAATAAGGAACATGGCTTTTCAACAGAAATAATTTTATTTTCTATTAACCAATTGTGTACAGACGTAGCTACCTTACAAGCAAGATCATGAGGCGATTCGAAATAATCTACCGTAAAATTTTTTTTAAATTCAGATCTCAAATTTTCGATTTTTGTAAGATCATCATCTTTTAATTCAGAAGGCCATTCAGCACTTTTGTTTTGCAAAAATATTAGACAATCTTTTTTGGAATTAAATGCCTCTCTGTATTCAAGTTCTGTAATGGACTTGTCATATCCCTCCGGTATAGAACCATATCTCCATGCAAAAATACCAATATAAAGATCAGATGAAGCAACATCTTTCAAGCACTTGTCTACAGGTTTTTGAGCATCTGCAACAAAGTATTCCATTGATACGTCGTCTTGTTTCATCCTCCTCAACGCAATTATAACCTGTTCACGATAGTCTTTCAAATCTTTATAGGTAGAAGACACAAAAACCCGAACCATTTTACTTCACTTCCTAGACTGAGGTAAGAACCAAATTACAACAAATTGTTTAAACTTTGTGTTAACATTTTTCACGCCATAGATTGTGGGAAGTGAGATTTGAAACACATATTTTTGCTAAATAGCATGCAAATCAAGTTCAAACTGGATATTATTCATTTATTTATCAAAATCTGAAAAAAATATTGGTATCAAGATATTGAAGTCACTATACCTCGGACTTAAGTCCCAGGCCTGTTATTACACCTCTACCTTTCATTTTTCTATCTTATCCGGCAATATAATTTTCAACAACTTCTCAACCATATCTAACACTTCCATAATAACAAGTTGGTGCCCAAAGACTTTATTTACACTACTTTATAACCCATCTTCGCCAATTTAAAATAAAATCGATAGCATCAAAACACTACCTTTTTGGAGTCTGTTCTACACACTCATCTATTCAAACACTTGCTATTGGTTTTGTAATGCTGTGTAGCACATATTAATATGGTGGGATATATATAAATACTTTATGCAGAGGGTCTGTTCTTAGAACAAATTAATTTTCATATCAATAATCTCAATATCCAGTTTCTTATAAATTATTCTCTGTATATATTGAAGAACAATATATTGAGAATACTCACTCCGTTCACATTTTGTTCTTCCGACCGAAGGGAGGAAGGACTAACACTAAATATTCACATATATTTTTCATTAAATTAATATAAATACAATGTCCACTCTAATTAACAATCATTCCCCAACAACAATAACACATATATCAATTAACCGACCAAATGAATACAATGAACTCATTAACAAATATTCCCGGGATAGGAGATAGAACTTCCCGGCGTCTTGTAGAGCATTTTAAATCCGAAGAAGCAGTTATGAGTGCATTTTCACGTAATGACATAGCAGCTATTGCAGGTGTACCGGGAATCAGTGAGAAAAATGCTATAAGCCTAATGCAGAGTTTTATTTTCAAGGATGAGAACATATCACCAGGTGATTTTTTAAAGACCAAAGAGGGATTAAGAGTCTATAAAGATCTTCTTGATATCATTCGATCCTATACCAGTACGACATATGCAAAAGATAAGCTAAACATATTTTTTCCTCTGCCATCTTCTGAAAATGACAGGATCAGATCAGTGATAGGTGATGTAGAAGCTGCATGCAGCCTTGTCAATACTGTTGCACTAAATGAAGGTGAAATAGAGCAACTTAGAAAAAAATTGAAACATCTTAAGCCGATCAAGAAAGTAACTACTAAAAAGATAAGAGAGAGGGTTATAGTAACTGCGAGCCAAAAGGAATACCAATCGGCCTTATCAGAATACGGGCACGCAGTAGATGTGCTACTTATCCAATCCCCGCGAGAACTAATAGATGCTGTTGCATCATATCATCATGTTATAGCTTCCATGGACCTGGAAGGTGTGGATATTTCATTTGATGCAAATATCGAATATCTGGATATAACCAGGCTTGAAACATGGTATGCTGTTCCTGAGCAGGAAATTAATTTTTTCTCTCACAACCTTGCAAGCATAATCTCGGCAGTACAGGTATATAACATTATAATAGAAAAAAACAACAGTTTTTTTTCAACTATTGATCCCGCCAGTGTCAACTGCCTTGAAACCACACTGGCTGTAATAAATGATAAGGGTAATGTGGAGACAGGATCAGATGAGCAGATCGATAGAATACAATCTGCCCTAAAGAGACTAGATAGCTGCATAAAGACTGTCGAGCAAAAAGCTAATACACAATTTAAAGAATATCTGGAAAGCTGTACAGTTACTCTTAGTGGAAAGGATCTGCTAAGCGCAGTTGAATCAGGTGCAAAAGACCTGCTGAATAAGGAAATTGCCGGTAGATACAGGGAAATAATAAAAAATGCCTTATCCTGCATCACAACGACTCTTGAGTTGAATTCGAAAGAAGCACTATTGCTTGATAGTTTATTTGGTAATGATATCAAGACAATGATACAGGCTGACACGGGTGCAGTAGAACATCTCAGGCAGTTCTTGAACATCCAACTGACAGGACAGCGCATGAAGATACTAAGGAAATCCGCCCGTAATCTCTTAGAACTTAAACACATAACCAGCCAGCTTGTATCTGAGGCAATGGAACTGGATATGTGGTTTGCTATCGGGCTGTTTGCAAGGGACAGGGGAACTGTGATCCCGAAGCTGTATGATAAGGCAGGCATTGAAATAATTAAAGGTAAAAACATATTTATTAAAGGAGATATCGAACCGGTTGATTATTCCTTAGGTGAGAAACAAATCGAAGCTGCAATAGATAGCTATTCACCGGAAAGAGTAGCAATACTCAGCGGTGTGAACTCGGGTGGAAAGACCTCAATGCTTGACCTTATAGCACAGGTCCTGGTGTTGTCCCATATGGGATTTCCGGTCCCTGCTACCCGGGCAGCTGTGGGTTCAATAGATAAGCTGTACTATTTCGGAAAATCAAGGGGTAGTATGGATGCCGGAGCTTTTGAATCCACTATCATGGAATTCTCAGTTGTCTCAGGTACCGGAAGGATAATGATACTGGTAGATGAGCTGGAATCCATCACAGAACCAGGTGCATCAGCCAGGATAATTAGTGGTATATTAGAAGCATTAACTGAGAATCCGTTAGCCTCAGGTGTATTTGTAAGCCATCTGGCAGAGAATATAATAGAACAAACCTCAGCAACTGTGCGGGTAGATGGTATTGAAGCACAGGGACTTGATGAGGATCTGAACCTGATTGTTGACAGGAACCCTAAATACAATTATATTGCCAAAAGTACACCGGAGTTGATCCTCGAGAGATTGACACGCAAGGCTAAGGGCGAGAAGAAAGACTTCTATAATCGGCTGCTGGAAAAGTTCAAGTAGATATCCCTTTAAGCCTCTGCCAGTTTGACCAGCGCCTCAGCTTCCATAAAATGAAGCTGTGACGGCACTACCAGTATATGAAGTGGAGCGCCAAAATCAAAATCCATTAATTTGTTAAGAGGTAAAGCCTTTACCACCGGATCGGGTGAGCCGGCTCTTGCTATGCCTACAGCTAATCTACTTTTAAGATCAAGTTCTTTACGAAGAGAATCTACTGTAAGCAAAAGTTCACAGGCTTGTCTGATTGTCATATATCCCTTTTCAGGATCAATATCCAAAAAGATAAGCGTGTGCATGTCTGCATGTAAATTTGATGTGATGATATCATAGGGTGTATGGGATATAATGGTCTTACCCTTGCTGGTATACGGATACGGAATTGAGGCGGATTTTCCGAACCTATAGTTCTGAAGTCCACTCAGGCCCGGCACTGCACTTATAATAGAAGGACCATGAATTATCACAGTCTCAATACCCAGATCAATAGCACGCAGTCGCAGGTCTACATGAGTAGTACTGACCATGGCATCCCCACCGGTAAGCATGACAATATTCTCTATCTTAGCATGTTGAAGCCAGTCAGGGTTTTGCTCCACATCTTCTCTTGTTAATAGATTGATCTTGCGTCCGTAGAACGTTTGCAATTTCTCTATGGAAGTACCCGACAATGTGGAAGTATAAAATTCAATGTATACACGGTCTGCTGCCCGGACAGCTTCTAAGCCTTTGATGGAGATATCCTTTTCATCATAGAGGCCAATGCCTATAAAGGTGAGCATAGTGGTAGTTTGGAATTATAAGGGATAAATGTATTGACGTGACACTAGAAAAAAATCGATCACTTAATTGAAGGGCTTATAAATGGAACAAAATACTAAATTTGACGGTATAGATTATATGAAATCCTTTGCCAGTAAGATCTCAACTATGCATGAGCTAATTAAAACCCTATTGCAAGACCACATCTGTGATGGAGATATCGTAATTGACATAGGAGGCGGTCCTGGTATGGGTGCCAGGATCATTGAAGATCTGGGAAAAAAGGCAGTCGTAATAAATATTGAGCCATCCACCACCATCTATGATGTTCCTCAATTATCAACAGTGGAATATATACCTCTAAAGATGTCCATGAAAGAAGCACTTAATGTCAAAATGCCATATACCCCCGACTGCCTGTTAATGGTAAGCTCGGCCCATGAGATTGCACTATGTAATAATGCACAGGCTTTTGAAAATAAAAGAGTATTTTTCGAGGATCTTAATAATTTTATAAAAAAGAACCTCAAACCCAATGGGATTATCATAATCGGATTTCCTAACTACTATAAAGGAGCCACACAGTCAGAGATTGACAGACAGCGTAAATTGACAGAATCGGTCTTTGGGCATTCCCATCCTTCGAATGAATTTTTTTTATTAGAAGAATTCTCTGTCGCTTTAGGTATGCAGCCGGTTGTTCATATTCAAAGACCAATGGATATTGCCCCCTCATCTTCACAAAAAACTGTTCTGATGGCAAATGGTGTGATTTTTGTATCCACTTCAAATCTAAGGGTAATTAGCACCTCTTTATAGAGTTCGAAAGCATTTTTTCAGACACAGATTAACACAGATTAACACGGATTTATTGTTAATTGGTATTGATTTAAATAAGCGGCTCCAATGATTTTTTCAGTAATATGATGATTTTTTGACTCTGTCATGAAATACCATATCCTTTTTTTCAATAATCTGTGTAAATCTGTGTTACCTGCACGCCCTTTAGGCGTAGCAGGCACTCAACTCCATAGGAGTTGAGTGTATCCGTGTCTGAAAAAAGCTTTCGGACTCTATCATGTTTACTTTCGATTTTATAGAAAGTGTAATCCTGGATAAGGATCGTAAGCAATGTACACTTCTTTGTTAGAATTTATTTGTTTTGACACGGATTTACACAGATTTACATAGATTTCTCAAGAGGCAGTATTTGATATATCGAAAATGCTCACTCCATTCACATTTTCTAATCTTCAGCTTCTTCGAAGCTTCAGTCAAGAAAATCCGACCGAAGGGAGGATTTTGTTCTCTTCAGATCATTTAGCAGGTCCTGTCTTTTTTCGTTTATAGTACGTAAGTGGGTGACGAATGGACTCACAAAGTTTATCTTTACCATAACAATTACCATAAGTTATCAGCGTAGTACATGACGGAGGTTTATAGGTGGTACCTGTTGAGCCGGAAATATGTTCTACTTGATACCGTGTCTTCTCTTCATTGAAATCAGGTGATACATTAAATAGACTGACTATCTGGTCCACTGACATACCAATATTCAACAGGAATGACGTCAGTGCAAATCTTGCTGAATGAGCAAGGTTAATTCCGCCCTGGGCATTGGATAGCAGATGTACAATACAAGGCGGAAAATGTTCAGGTTCGACATTTCCGAATCCTGCTTCATCAAATTCGGTCCTGGAAACATCCACAGTTGATTTTATTTCAAGTAGATAATTTTTCAAAGCCTGACAGAATTCATCCGGCACATTTAGAGGTAAAACGCCTATTATCCGTGCTCGTACAGCTTCCTGAAGCAGTCGGGCATATTCTTCTTTAGTGATACTGACATACCCTGAATGTAAAATGCGGTTTATCAGCTTCCATTGAATTGAGCGCAACCCCACAGCTCCTCTTATATAATCAGTAAAATGCAGATCAAATAATCCAGATTCGGTCACACTCGCTACAATATGTAAATCCTCTCCAATCTCCTGAAGTACTTCATTATTCTCTTGTTTCATCATATGATATGCATACTTAGCTTCTGCAAGAGAATACCGTCTGGTAAGAAAAGCATCATCCAGACATGAGACCAGAATACGGGCAACCGGATATGAGAGCAGTTCAACTGTGAAATTCACTGTATCATCATGTTGTATCTCTCCATGAACAGCCTGTAGGACCCTTGATCTGGCACGATATCTGGTAATATCAAAACTTCTCAACGTAAGTATGTTATCAACCGGAGTACCCATATCTGCAACATACTGAACTGTTTGGGTTAAGAATGGATAATGTGAAAGTTTTACTATTTCCATTATAGATCAATCTGATTCGATCCTGGGTGCTAAGAGATAACTCACATCACCGCTTCCGTTAGCTATTTGGAAGTTGATCTTGGTTGGAAAATCTCTTCCCAGTTCTATAGTCACTTCATTGGCTTTACCTGCAGCTTTGATCATATCCGATAGGTAATCAAGTGAAAATAATGAACGTGCATCACCGGGACTAATGCTGACCAATTGATCTTTTAGAATATCAAGGCGCATTCTATCCGAATCACCCTCAGCTTCAAGATAGAATATCTCACCCTCTACCCCCATACGCATATGGTCTGATACTTTCTCGGCAGCTTTTACAGCTCGTTTAAGGTCATTACCTGATAGTATAACTGTTGCAGAAAGCTCAAGTTGCGGTATTTTCGGCTCCTTACGTATCGATGCAGGGTCAAGAAGTGCGATCTTATAGGTAAGCCCACTCATACGAATAATAAGTTTATGCAGTTCTTCATCCAGTTCCAGTTCTACCATCTCTGCTTTTTGAGCCATATCCACAATATCACCAAATCTCTTCAGGTCTATACCCAGTTCACCATCGGATGCATTGAACTCTTCAAATGCACTGGAACTAAGATTCAATGATACCATCGCCACATTAGATGGATCTACAGCCCTTATGGATATCCCATCAGAAGAAAGATTGAGTTTGCCCTCATCAACGATACTGGAAACGGCTTCGATCATTTCTTTTAATTTTTCTGATTCAATGATTGACTTGAACATATACTGCCTCCTTCCCTGAATAGTTAAAAACCGGAGATTTTTATTATATAATGTGATTATAAGTTATATAAATTTCTAATTATAAACCTGCAAACGGAATAGCCATGGTCTTAATCTACTGGTTAATAAAGTACTTATTTCTTTTTACTAAAGATATATACCACACCTCCTGCTATAACCAAACCCCAGTAACTGATGGCTCTATCAAGTATGGCAATACTGGCTGATATCCCGCTATCCAGACCTACTAACAATAATATTCCCATAATGGCAAATTCCACAGCACCCAGTCCACCCGGTGTAATAGGTAATGCTGAAAGCAGCGATGAAGATAATGCCACAAATATGATCACTGATATGCTTATGCTAAAATTGCCGATCGAAGAGAGTGACTCTACCACAAAGTACAGGCGAGCGATTTCCATAGCCCACATTAATACTGTAAATAATATTATTAACGACATATACTTTCTTCCGGATGATTCCTGCAGTCCTTCTGTAAAACGAATGAAAATCTGTTTGATCCTTGATGGAAGTCTATTGGAAATAGCTGTTTTTCCTGATGAGAACACTATAATTGATGTTATGAGGATGCTCACAATTAAAAAACCCGCTGCCAGTGCAAACCGTATCTCAGGTGGAATATCCATACCAAATACCAGGATACTGGAGATACCCATTAGAAATACCAATAGCAGTACATCATAGATGCGTTCAATATATATTGTACTATATCCTTTTGAAATTGGTAATCCCCATGTTTTTTTTGCAAGATATGCCCTATATACATCCCCCATCTTAGCAGGTATAAGACAATTGGCAAACCAGCCCAGTAAGTATATTTCACTAACATCACTCACTGATGTTTTCACTCTAACATTATCAAGCAGTAATTTCCACCGCATACCACGTACAGGAAGTGAGCCGAAATAGACACATGCGGCAGCAGCAACGTAAATTAAATTTGCTTCTTTTATAACCTCAATTATGATTCTAAGATCAACTTGTAAAAATAAAAAATAAAGTAAAATTATAGCAATGATGAATGAAATAATAGTCCTTGGCTCAGTGAGCTTGCTAATTGGAGATCCGGGCTGTTCTATATCAGGCATCCTGTTCTATCACCTTATAAATATGGACATTGGGATTGTGGTATACCAGTTCAAACCTATCTGGATAATTCTCAAAGAGCCTTCTGGCATTATGGCCATGGTATCGTTCTTCCTCCACTTCACCTATATAGATATAATCTACTTGATATTTAATAAGTATCCGGTCCACTTCATTAATATCGTCAGATGTATAGACTTTAGGGACCTGGGACCACCGTTCATCAATTGTCCTGGCTCTATTCCTCCAGTTCTTCTCATGACCGGCCCAGCCAATTACAGTAGGTAGACCTGTAAAAGCTGTAATATGGGTATTTAGTTTATATGTTTGTCCCGGACTCTGAAGTACTACCGGCGTACCACTTATATTATTAAGCCATTGTATTGCATTAAATTCATTGGGGTATTGCTGCGCAAGATAAACAACACCATCAAGAGTGGGTTCCCCATCAAATTGGTGGCTGCGGGAATATGTGGCAAATACAGGATAAGACATTGCACCCAGAATTAATAAAACCAATGCCACTGCAAACATTAAGTTGCGTTTATCTGATGTGTTTATTCTTTGCCATAGATAATAGTAAGAAACCCCTGCTGCCAGAGCCCAGACGATCCAGTTCTGGATATAGATCTTAAAAACAGTATTAAACCTGATGTATTGTGGTGAGTAGATACCGAAGGAATCCTGAATATAGAACAATTCACAGAATAGGGAAAGTAAAGCACCGAACAGTATCAAAAGATGTATGAACTGAAGATTTGGTTCTTTTTCTTTTATCAGGCAATAGATCGACATAATAATAAGTGGCAGAATGATGATGAGTATCTGGATATCGGTCAAGTATGCTGCTATCATTGTTATTGCAAGTCCTGTGAGTATGATCTTCATATCCGGATAATACATATCACATACATTAAGAATGACAAATAGCATAATAAGAATAAGCATTATGCCGAACACACCAAGATAAAAGAATAATTGAGTCTGGCCGTAAGTAACCAGACAAAGAGGATGGGACATACCGGCATTTAAATGGTATGGTAGATACAGCACAATGCTGCACATTCCCACACCGGCTCCTACACCTATTATTTTAAGTAGTTCCATTACAGGCAGATTTAAGGCTCTTTCGGTAAAGCCCTGAATATTTTTACTTGCAGCAAGAACCCGTATCCTCCATGCTGCCAGGACAATTATAAAAAAAACAGCATAAGTAGGATAATCCCATGAATTAATAAGGAACATGAACCCCAACAAAAGAGTGATCATGGCAAGTGTGGGAATATGCCATTCCTTTTTTTGGCGAAGCAGGTGAAACAGTAATGCGATCATTAGTAATTGGAAGGCAATGCCTATCATATGGGCATGAAGATCACCATGGATAAAACTAAAGTAAGGAAATTCATTAATAGTATCCGGGATCACCCTGCTGGAAGACCAGTAGTAATAAGTGCTTAACCGTCCCCAGAGATCCACATCAGGTACATTGAAAATATAGTAATATTTTGGAATGAATAGTATTACTATAAGTTGTAAGAAACCTGCTAAGTTACCGAGGATCACTACAAATGCCATAATAACTATCCCAAAGACCTTGCTATGAGTCAGATCCCTACCGATCCCATAAGCTGCAGTTGCGGATAAGGCGAACATGGAAGCTACTCCCAGGTTAAACCCGATCGTAGGAGGTACAAAAGATAGCTTAATAAGATTAGCAGCTGCCAGATATCCGAAATAGTAGTACTGCATCGGCTCACCCGAGAGCCAGGGATCCATAGGTGGAAAGCTGGTGCTGCGTAATATTATGTTAATAAAACTCATATCCATTAACTTTTCACCACCGGTCCAGTAAATCTGTGGACAATAAGCCCGTAAAACAACAAAGCACAGGAAGGCTGCTGTGAACAGCAGCTCAGTCGTGATAAATTCTTTTTTATCAAAGGAGTACCCATATCGTGATAATACTATCAATGATGCAGCGATCACCAATAATAATGAAATTCCAACAGTTGTATTGCCGTAGCTACAGCCCAGGTGTGTCAGTACCCATGAAAAGTAAGTTATAAGCATGAGACCCAGGATCTTCGAAAGGGATAAACCTTTACCAGCCATATTCCGAAATACCCAGGCAGTTAGCGGAATTGCTGCAAATCCTATTATTTCAAGGACCAGCCACCATTTTAATACTTCAAACCATTCCATACATTCTACTCATCTTTTATTTTCAACACTTCACGCCAGTTCATATTAAAGGAAATAAGATATAGTACACCAAATACTAATGTAATGGAATTCTTAATAAAATGATCTATCACAGCAGCAGCAGCACTTATATGTGGCGGGATGCCGGCAATGCACAATACTACTGTTAGGGCACTTTCATATGTACCAATACCACCCGGGGTTGTGGGAATCATCTTTACAAGGTTACCTACTGCTACTGCCAGGAATACTACTGCTATTAAAGTTATATGAGATACGGTATTTTGAACAGATGGAAATGCCATAAGTACTATATAACAAGTAGCAATATCCACACTCCAGATCAATAGTGAAGAAAAAGAAACTACTAAAAAACTCTTTGGATTTGTTGATATAATATATATCTCTTCAACAAACTTTTCGGCAATATTTACTATTTTGTCAGTACGATCGCCTGGTCTTAAGAATCGTTTGCTAATACGCTCGATTGGTGATAATCCATCTTTTCCTTTAGATGCAAAAAAGAAAATAGCGCAAAAGAATATTATTATTACAGTAACAGAAGAGAGCATAACCGGTATCACCCAGTCATCTATTGACATCTCCCCCATCACTATCAATACCGACAGTATTCCAATAACTGTAATAGCGATAATATCAAATATCCTTTCAATAGCTATCGAGGACATGCCAGTGGTCAGGGGTATTTTTTTTTTCTTCTTAAGAATATATGGCCTGGTAATATCACCTATACGAGCCGGAAGGATAACATTAGCTGATTGACTGATAAATATTGAGCCTGTGATAAAGTTCAGGCTTTTATTATAATCTAACTGGCTTAGTATGTGTTTATATCTCAGCCCCCTTATGGGCCAGGATAATAGGTAGATCAATACTGCTATTCCTACTATAATAGGGGACACTGATACAATTGCATGCCAGACATCTTCTATACCAACTATTATGAATATCAGGGTCAGCAGTATCACTGATAAAATAAATGCAAGAATGATCTTACGATTACCACCGACATGTGATCCCTTCAATTGCCACCACAGCCTGATTATCTGGCTCCCCATGCCGAATACATCCTTGACCAGGTCTACTTTAGTAGCTCCGCCATGTCGCCACTTGACAGGGAATTCCTTTATTTTATAGCCAGTATGCTGGGCCCTTATCAGTACTTCAGTATCCCAGAACCAGTGTTTATCCTCTACTGAATCAATGAGTGACATTAGAGATTCACGTTTAAAAGCCTTAAACCCGCATTGATGGTCATATAATCCGGAACTTAATAAGCTGCGTGTGAAAAAATTAAAACCCTTTGATGCAAAACCACGCTTTGCAGATCGTTTGACATCACTGGAGGGCATCATTCTGGAGCCTGTAGAAAAATCATAATCTTCTGTTCTGATAGCTTCGATAAGTTCACGTAAATGAACCATGTCCGTGGCCAGATCTACGTCGATGTAGCACAATATTCTCCCACTTGATGCCTTAAAGGCACGATTAAGTGCCGTCCCCCTCCCCTGTCTGAGATCACTATGCAGGTGTATCACATAATCCAGTTCTTCAGCTAATTGAGATGCAATACTCTCAGTTCCATCAGTACTGCCGTCTTCGGCAATGATGATCTCATAGGAATCGGTTATACCGGATAGCGTTTCAGCCGTAGTGGTAACAGTATCCTTAATACGATCGGCTTCGTTATAGGCTGGTAATACAAGTGAAACTTCAATAGTAATGGCTGATCCTCCTGATTTTCTCTTGCTGTATATATTTAATAAAATATATCTCAAGTAAATGCGAATGAAGTGAATATTTTCTTGCTGTATATATTTAATAAAACATATCTCAAGTAAATGCGAACGAAGTGAATATTTTCTTGCTGTATATATTTAATAAAACATATCTCAAGTAAATGCGAATGAAGTGAGCATTTTCTTGTATTGTTTTACACTTGAATATATAAAGAAGTATTGCCTCTTGTGAAATCTGTGTAAATCTGTGTCTAAACAAATAAATTCTAACAAGAAAGTGTAAATTGCTTACGATTCTTATCTCGGATTACACTTTCTATAGAATGGAAAGTAATCTTGATAGAGTCTGAAAGCTTTTTTTCAGACACAGATTAACACAGATTAAAATTCCTTAACTGATCACAAATGAAGTTCAACTGAACAATTTCCTTTTTTTTAATAGCAACATAAAAAAAACCGATAATAATGATCGCCATCATCATAAAAAAAGTAGGAAAGTATATATATTATAAATATTATTCTATTAATATAATTAAGGAAACATATTTATGTTTTTCTTAACTGCAAATATTCCACAGGATTATATACTCACGTAACTGCAAAAAATTTAGCAGTTACTTGTTTCGACCAGTCTGGTATCACTGACTCTGTTAGTGTAAGCTATGCCTATATGTCGGGTTTTACATAAAGCGACGGAAAAAACATGAAAAAAACATGAAAAAAACAAATTTTATACTTCTTGTATTACTATTATCAGTTGCTTCCTCTGCAATTGTAATGGCAAATCCCTTTCATTCAGCGAAACATGTAGACAATACAGCAACATCAGTTTTGGTCAATACTACACAAAACAACTCCAACGGCATATATAACTTATCAGTTCCATATTTTGAACAAGAAAACTGGTACACATGCGGGCCGGCATGTCTGCGAATGGTACTGGCTTTCTATGGGATCAATCAAACAGAAAATGAATTAATAACAATATCTAATTGTACGAAACGTGGTACTTCTCCCGGACAATTATCAATTGCCGCACGTGAATTTAACCTGCAAGGGGTTTCTATTAAGAATGCTAATATTAGTGATATTAAGCAGGAAATAAATGCAGATAGACCTGTAATTGTACTTATAGATCCTGAGTATATTTACAACAGGAGCATAGACAACAACGGACATTTTATAGTGATAGTCAATGTCCGGGATAACATGATTGTATACAATGACCCGAATATCCAGGATGGAAAACTTCTTTATTGTACATCAGAAGCGTTCTTGAATGCCTGGAATGCAAAAAAAAACCGGATCGTCACGATTAAAAAAATTTATTGATGCCCTATATTCCAATAGGCCATTTCTAATAATAATTAGTTGATTGCTGGACAGCCTTTATGGACAACAACAATCGCAAAATATTAAAAATATCCTCTTTTTTCCAAAACAATTATATTCAATTAGATATTACATATGCGGGCTATTTGTAATACTTTGTATGATAAAGTATTTCAATAATAATATATAACAAAAAACTGAGGAATATCATGACGGAAAAAATAGGAATACTGGCATTAGGGCATGGAAGCAAACTCCCGTATAATAAAGAAATGTTGAGTGGAGTTGCTGATATGATCGCTGAAAAATATCAAGACACAGTTGTAAGGATCGGATTTATGAACATGAATGATCCTACCATGGATGAGGGCTTAAAAGGCTTTGAAGGTACTGGTGTATCTACTATTATAGCTGTACCCATTTTCCTGGCCCATGGTGTACATACTACAGAAGATATACCCCAGATACTTGGGATTAGTAGAGAGGATAGAAAGACATCAATTGATCTTAACGGAACTGATGTTACGTTAGTGTATGCAGAACCTTTAGGTGCCCACCCGTTGATAGCTGATCTGGCATATGAGAGGGCTATGCAAGCACTCGAATAGAGTTAATATGCTTTTTTCCAATAAAGATGTAGCAGTACTGGACCTAACCCACGGTGGCATCCCTTTAGCTCGTTCTATTGCCCATCAGGCAAATAGAGTGACAGCCATAGATGTATACGGTACTATAGATAAAGAGGTATTGCTGGATCTTGAAAAGGATGAAATTATTATCAAAGATAATTTAAACAATATTGATCCCGACCTGGTAGTCGCACCGGTACACATGGACCCGGCCCTGATGCCTGATCTATTAAGCTGTCCAGTTATAACACACCATATGGCAGTAGGAGAACTTTTATTAAATGGTATAAAGGGCTCCGGGATCATTGAGATAACAGGTACAGGTGCCAAGACCAGCTCAGCAGTTCTGCTGGCAGATATGGCATCTCGCAGTATGTCTGTAGTATCCCATACCACTCATGGCGTGGAGCATTGGTCAAATGGTGTACCAAAGATGGTATATCAAGGACTTAGTATTGCACCGGGCAGTATACTTGAAGCACTGGAACATACTTTGAATATAAATCCTGATCTTTATATTTTTGAGATATCATTAGGAGGCACCGGTGCAGCTGATATAGGTATCATTACCACATTGGAAAATGAATATGCTATTGCCAATGGCACCACAACATCTACTGCTGCCAAGAACCAGATGGTCGGGTATTCAAGAAAAGGAAGTACACTAATAGTCAATGCTCTATCAGTTAATGCTCTGTCTAAGGACACGATCGATGCCCGGGATAGTGTCCGGACAGTGACTTTCAGTGATACCTCAAAAGAGGCAGATGTGTATCTGGAAGATCCTGGTACAGGTGTTAGGTCCATACATTATTCAGGTATGGATATTAGTTTCACACCCGGTACTGGCTATGACCCATCTGCATATTCCACAGCCATAGCATGTACTGCTGCTGCTGCAACTGTTCTTGGGATCGAACCTGATACGATCAGGTCTTCATTACAGGCTTTTCAAGGTGTGGACGGGAGAATGAGGCTAAAAGAACTCCAGGGCCGGACAATAGTGGATAACTCTAATTCAGGGATGAATATCAGATCAGTTGAACAGGCCCTGGATTATTCAAAAAAATTTACTTCAAAAAGCAGCAGATTATTATTGGTACTCGGAGAGGAAGCACAGCAGGTATGTGAAGGTCTTGACCCGGAAGACGTTAGTGTTTTTATTACAGATCATGTTAGTGAAGTAGATAATATCTTTCTTGTGGGTGAGCGTATGCAAATAATAAAAGGAAATAAGATTTCGCATTTTTCAAGCCTTGAAACTGCTATTGAGAATGCAAGAGCCAAAACCAGCAAAAATGATATAATCATTTCATGCGTTAAATGTTTCAGATAAACCGGAGGAATATATAATGAACCCAGTAGTAAAACCCAAGGAACCTATTATCATGCACCCCAGGCCCAGTTCTATTGTAGCTGCACTATACACATTACGTGATCTCAATGTTGATGTTGTCATACTGCATGGTCCTCCCGGATGCAGTTTTAAACACGCCAGACTCCTGGAAGAGGACGGACTGCGTGTGGTTACTACAGCCCTGGATGAGTCGGGTTTTGTATTCGGAGGGCATGATCAACTGGTAAATGTGCTTGAGAAGGTCATTGAGATGTTCAATCCGGGATCAATAGGGATCGTAGGTACATGTGCCAGTATGATAATCGGTGAGGAACTTCACGAGGCTGTACTTGAGGTTAATCCTGATGTACCGGTGATAGAAGTGGAAGTACATGCCGGATATCCTGACAATACCAAAGGAGTGATCATTACACTGGAATCCGCACTGGCTTCAGGCATCCTTAGCAATGAAGAGTTCACACGCCAAAAAGTATTATTAAAAGAGGCTACTGAAGTAGAGAAACGTCATGGTGCAGCCAGTAAGGAATATCTGGAACCCAGCCGCGGCGATACAAAATATACCGTCGCCAAAAGGATCATCGAGTTATTAGAACAGGGTAAAAAAGGTATTACTATCCTTAATGCTAAAAAGGAGACAGGATATATGTTCGCTGATATCAATGCGGCAGTGAACCAGGCTGCGAGCATGCTACAATCAGGATCGGAACTGATCAATATGGCAAATCTTGATGATACTCTTGGACTTGACAGGGTCAGGGCGCATGCAAGAAATATTGCCGGTGATCTACAGGATATGGGAATTACTGTACATGAGATCATAGGTGGACTTGACGAATATCCAGTAGTGAACGACACGGTCAACAGGCTTATTAAGGAAAAATATAATGATTTTGATTTTGCTGTGATCACAGGTGTACCACATGCCATTTCTATGGATAATCTGCAGGGCATGGAAATATTCTCAGTTACAAACGGACCAAGACAGGTACTGCCCCTAAAAGAAATGGGACATGATCATGTTATTGTAGAAATTGATCTGCATCCGAAGACGCTGGGCGTCAGTCATATCGTAGAGTCCGAGTTCGGAGCTACACTGCGGGAAATTGCAAAGGAGGGATCAATATAAAGCAGATAGCAATCTATGGAAAGGGAGGTATTGGCAAGAGCAGTACTGCATCAAATATTGCTGCAGCCTGTGCTGATGAAGGATATAAAGTGGCTATATTTGGCTGTGACCCAAAGAGTGATTCATCTATCACCCTGCTTGGAGGAAAGCGCATCCCTACAGTTATGGAACTGTTGCAGCAAGGCGTGGATATAACAGAACCCGATGTGGTGTTTGAAGGTTATAAAGGAGTAAAATGTGTGGAAGTGGGCGGACCTGAGCCAGGTATAGGGTGTGCAGGTAGAGGTATCATTGTAGCTATAAAGATGCTGCAAAAGAAATCCTCTGTTATGACCGACAGCGATCTTGTTATTTATGATGTGCCGGGGGATATCGTATGCGGCGGGTTTGCTGCTCCGATACGTAAAGGTCTGGTCAATGAAACGTATGTGCTGACATCAGGGGAATATATGCCGTTGTATGCGGCAAATAATATTTGCAAGGGATTTGCCAGGCTGAATAATCAATTGTATGGTGTTATCTGCAACAGCAGGAATGCTTTAAATGAAGAGGCTATAGTCAGTGCCTTTGCAAAGGAATTAGGAAGTGAATTACTGGCATTTATTCCTAAGGATCCTATTGTCCAGACATGTGAGAGAGCTGGATATTCTGTTATTGAGAAGGAACCGGATAGTGAAATTGCAGGTGTGTATAGAAGACTTGCCAGAGCTATTATGGAGCGTGATACGGGCTGTGAGCCTGAACCTCTTACTGATAAGAGACTTAGGGAACTGACTGATTAATTACCAGTAAATCCTCGCTTCGCTCGGATTTACTTGACTGATATTCCAGAGGAATGGAAGATTAGAAGATTCGTAGAATCTTCGCTGAAGCTCCGAAGGATCTGAAGATAAAAAAATTGTGAACATACTATAATTCAGCATAATACTCTGCCGTTTATTCATTCAATCTGCGTTACCTGTACGCCTTTCAAGCGTAGCAGGACTTCATCTCCGTAGGAGGGAGTATATCCGCTCATCTGTGATTCCAACCTTGATAATTTCTTCATCTTTAATTCACATATGAATTCATATATGATAATATCATTACAGACGGTCCAAAAACTATAATATCTATGAAAAATAAGTTCAATTAGGCCTTTAAATCAAGAACAAAGGCAGAAATTTTCCAAATTTTCTACTTTTGTGACAGTCTGGTTAGTAAAGATACACAAACTGAGCTATACAAATACAAAAATTTTATTAATTACTTTAATGTACTTTGCTTAATCTTTATGTCTTTTATAATGACAGAAAAAACCTGCTGTTAAAGGCGTAAAGTTAGGGAAAAACCTGAATTGAACAATTCACTACCAAAAAATATAACATACTCGAGCCGACAATAATACTATATATACAATCAAATTAAGATAATACCTCTCAACAGGAAAATTAATTATGATAAAAAAATTGTTTCAATCCTCCTGGATAGATCTCTATTTAGTCCTGATTACCACACTCTTAGCTATAGTTTTTATCCTTATCCCTCCTTTTGATCAGATCCAGCTCAGGATTCCATTTGCACTGGTATTATTACTATTTCTCCCTGGATATGCTCTTACTGCAGCGTTTTACCCGGGGCGGGATATCACTGGTATTGAACGCTTCACATTGAGCGTGGGAATGAGTGTTGCTATAACAGTGTTTGATGGTATTGCGGTCAGTATGACCGAATACCTTTTCAGACCCATGTCTATAGTAGTTTCACTTTCAATAATTATTCTGGTTTTTGTAATATTAGCTTTTATAGTCCGGAGTAGGGTACCACATGAACGCCGTTTTAATCCTGATATCACACCCCTTATTAGATCAATTAAAATTAAAAACGAGCCGACCGATATCGAGAAAGCATTGATCATAACAATGGTAGGATCGATCATTATAGCTAGTGGAATGCTGGCATATGCAAAAATTAATTACGAGGATGAAAAATTTACTACACTATATATACTGGGACCGGACCAAAAGGCAGAAGGATATCAGACTGAATATTTCTTTGGTGAGTCTACTTCTACAATAGTAGGTATTGAGAACTATGAGCATGAACATGTCAACTATATCCTACAAGTAGTACTTAACGGGAGAGAACTTACAAGACAGGATATAAGTTTGGATCATGATGAAAAATGGATCAACGATGTATCATACATTCCTGATGTCATGGGTTCGGATCTGACACTTGAATTCAATTTATATAAAGAAAAAAGTGATGATAAGTATCGATCAGTACATCTTCGTGTTTCATCAGCGGTTGATTATAGTCAGATCGATGATATGGAGAATTACCTAATTGACGTACCTGAAATTGCAAACGGCAATATGGAACAAGATGGTTATTGGATATTTGATAAAAAAGGTAGTTTTACCGGGAATTATGTAGACCATATCTATGTTTCAAAGTCACATTCATATGAGATATCCTTAGCATCAGATGCAAATAAAGGCGATTATGGTAGTATTTATCAGGATATTGATGCTTCACAAGAAGAAGGACTGGCAATAATGTCACTTGACATAAAGGATTCTATTACTTCAGATGACAGCGGAAAATATTTGAAACAAATTGTACTCAATGATAAAGTTGTATGGGAAGATGATGCTGAGGGTAATGAAGGATGGCAAAATGTCAACTTCCTGGTCAGACTGTCTGAAACTAATCGCTTGATACTGCGTGTTTATGCACAGGATAATATTGAAAATGGCAATGTGAAAGTCTGGTTTGATAATGTCAGGTTTAAAACCCTTACCACAATGAACTTTAAGAACTGGGATTCGAATTTAACTTTAGGAGTACCTACCGATATTACTATAGCCATTGAAAATTATGAAAATAATTATACAGAGTATGACCTGGAGATACGGGTTGACAATATACCTATAAAATTAATGAGGGTCAGGCTTGACGGCCGTGAAGACTGGATGGAAACAATAACCTTTACTCCTGAAGTAGTTGGGTCTAATATAAAAATAGAAGCATTGTTATATAAATATGGAGACTGGAATGAACCATATCGAACAACTCACGTGTCAGTTTCTTCTTCAATTGACTATGATAATCTTGATACTGCACAGGCATGTGTGGTAACACCTCCTGAAATACTTAATAGTAATATGGAATATACTTCGATGTGGGAATTTGAAGGAACAAACTTTAGTGGTCTATATACTGACTCTATTTCAAAATCACCGATAATCTCATATGAGTTGCGGCTACTTCCTGACGTACAATCAACAGACGGGGATTTTGGGTCTTTTTATCAAGATGTTCTTTCTGAGGAAAAGGGATTGGTATTACTTTCCTTTAATGTGAAAGATTCGATCAAGTCAAAAGATGAAAGTTGTTTTACAAAACAAGTGTTACTTAATGATAGGGTTGTATGGGAGGATGATGCTGCTGGTGACGAAGGCTGGATGCATAACGAAGTTCCTGTTATGCTACAGAAAAACAATCGACTATGTATGCATGTATATATGCGTAAAGACAATTCTGATGATATGATTGTGTGGTGGGATGACATTGAGTTTAAACCATTCACTTCAAAAAAAGAAAATGATGAGGTTATAACTCCATCTCCAACCCCCGACGAAGTCACTGGACTCGAGATAAGAGGAAAGATTTTTTCGATTAAAGCTGATGACACGGTTGAGATAGATGATGATATTTATGGAGGTTTTAAATCAAGTGAAGAGCTTACATTAAAATTTTCACAAAATGGTTTAGTCGATAAAGGGGATGCAACATATACAACTAAAGATGATAATTATCGTTATTTATGGTATCAAGGTACAAAATATCGTTTGGTCGATCCTTCAAAAGCCGATTTATTAAGTAAGATTATTGTAAATAAGAAATCAAAAACATTAAAAGCAAATGATGAATGGGAGCTAGGAAATGATTATAGTATAAAGATTATTGCTGTAAAAGGCAATTCTGTAGTACTGGAATTTATTGGAAAGGACGGTCTTATCGATTCTGATATATTTTACGAAGGTGACTCATACGAGTATGAACCAGAGGTGGATGGCATAAAAAAATTTAAAATGCTCTCATTTGATATTGATAATATAAAATTAAGTAGTGTTAAGATCAACAATCTTTATCTTTTCTCTGAATCTCCACACCAGGTCAATATAGGGGACCGATATGGAGAATTTGAGGTAGATGAGATCAAAACAGACCGAATTATTTTCAAAAATATAGAAGATATTAAGTTTATCGATACAATGGGAATCCTTGATAACAGAATAAAGTTCAGAGTGGCAGATAATAAAAAAATCGCTTATTCATATACTTTAAAGACAAAACCGGATAAATATAAGATAAAGGGTGACTCATATGAGATTAAAACAGGCAAATGGATGAATTTGACCGGATATAATTTTCCGGGTTTTGGGTTTAACCTTAATAAAGATATGTCATATGAATCATTAAATATGTATTTCTCCGGTGATGGATCCATTACCAGGAATTATGCGGAATATACAGCCTCCGTAGATACTAATGAAGTAAGCTTTTTAGGTGATATATATCATATGCACGACTATGAAAATACTTTTATTCTAACTAAGATCCTATTGGATGAGGAAGAAAGATCACTGCGTATTGGTGAACCACTATTATTGAAGAATGGCTACGTTTTATCAGTAAGCGATATTACAGGTGTTACTGCTGTATTTAAACTCCACAAGGATGAAAAATTAATTGAATCGGAAATATACAATCAAGGAGATAATATAATTTTTAACAAAATATTCAATGATATGGAAGTCCCTATCTTTGAATGTATTTTTGAAAACATAGTTGGAGGGGTGATTTTTATTGATTATATTAAACAATATTCCGAAGATCCGATAGAACTTTCCATAGGGCGAAGATATGGAGATTTTGAGATCATAACAATCACAAATAATGAGATAGTAATGGCTAATAGAGAGCAAATAACTATCTCTGACGGAAAATCAATAATGGATAACTGGATAAAATTTGATGTTAGCGGAACTAAAGCAACTCCGTATGTTTATAAAAGACTTGAATGAACGACCATTATAATATAGGAAAATAAACAATGGATGAAATTACCTCTATACTATATTCAATACCAATTAATGTATATATATTAATAATCATAATACTGATTATATTAATAACTATATTATTTATTTGTTCTATTTCTTTTGATGAAATCCTGCTTCGCAGATATAATGCTCAAAAGGTTGAATCAGGCGAATTCGTCTATACTGTGATGAGCAAACTCACTGAAAAAGCAATTACTAAAACACCCGAATTATATTTATTTGAAAGTCCAATAGCAAATTCCTTTTCTATTACTAAGAAAAAAAGACAAGCTATTTTACTTACGACTACTGCTGTTAATAAACTGAAACCGGAAGAACTTGAAGCAGTTATAGCACATGAGCTAGGACATATAAAACATTCAAACCAACCCGGTTCATTTACTTCGGTACTGTCAGGGTTGCTTTTTCTACCAACTACTATTGCTCTGTGGGCAGCACTTTTATGCGGTTTCGGACAGGAAGATGATAATGCACCTCAATTTGTCAGATCTTATGTAATGGCATTGGTAGGACCACTTACTGCAGCTTTGATCCAGTTAACTACATCCGGATCAAGAGAATATATTGCAGATGAATATAGTGCCCGGCTTTGTGGAGTTAATGTACTGGTAAACACACTTAAGTACATGGATACGGGTAATCGGATATGGGATGTAAACCCTACACATGCCAGACTATTTTTCGTAAATCCATTGAGTGATAATATACTTAATTCGCTTTTTAATACACACCCATCTATTGAGAAAAGGATCCGTCGTCTGGAGGAAATTGATAAATGAGCCTAAAATGGATAACAGCGTTGTTTTTCAGTTTTCTTGCATATATGATTGTGCTGTTTGTAATAGTTGTACTTGTTACGTTTTACTATCAGGACTTTGATTTTTCACGTACTGTTATGATCAGTGTGCCATATATTATTGTATTGATTAGCTACCTGGTTATTATGTTAATTATTTTTAAAATAAAGTTAGATTAATTCTGATGCTGTACCATCTTATTTAATAAATATATTAAAATACCAGCTACAACTGCAAAGATCAACCAACCAAGGTGGGTATGCACAAACATCATTGCATCGGATCCGTAATAGAACCCGCTAAGATAAAGCGTAGTAACTCGAAACAAATTAGATATATATGCAACAATAATAGTTATCAGTAGCATTGCAACAATATTCTTTTTGTCAAGTTCTTCCATCTTGGCATAACCTACAATAATCCCGATCAATAGAAACATAGAATAAAGCCCGGAACAGGGGCCACCAATCACAACGCTCATTTCTTCCACACCTTGTATCCGGATTGTTTCAATATCTATTATTTCAACTGGTATATTTATAATTCTGAGTATATACACAACTGGCATAAGAATAAAATAATGATCAAAAACATGTGTAAAATTGATATTTAGTATATTAAACAAGGTAAAAAAAATGAGATATAATGTAATAAATGTGGCAGAAAGATATGCAGTGAACTGACCCATTCTTCTTAATTCATTATTATTAATACCCATGGAAATTAGTGATGAGCCAAATAAAAAAGTCATAATATCAAGTGTTCCGAGTTTACTATTGTCTGCGAGGTTGAATAAAATATCACTGATCACAATACCTAAACCGATTAATAAATACGGCTGTTTGATCTTTTTAATTCTACCTGACCCACTTATCTTGATCCTTGTTATTGCTATTAAGGCAATTAATAGATAGACCATTCCAAGAGTTTTGGATCCTTCACTGATCTCGACCGTACCACCTAAAAAAAGTGCTAATATCAGCAGTGAGATTGCTATATTTTTGCCTTTATTATTATTATTATCATCCATTCAATTAAACCCGATAATACTTAATTATGTAATAAAGCGATAATGCTTATTAATTGTTTGGCTGGAGCTATCTGGCAATAATATGTTTCAATTCTTCAAGTTTATCTTTTTGCGCTATCCAAAGAAAAATGAAATATGAAAAACTTCCCATAGCAATTGAAAGTATTAATATTAAAACAGGAGAATATGAGGAAATGAGATTCTGCAGCATTAATACTACTACTACCATTATTACGGAACCACACAGACCCGGTAATATAGTCTTTATTATGGATAGCAAAGACTTATCTATGATCCTACCGGATTCAACCAGTCCTAATATTAGTATGAATATGGAAGGAAGGGTGACAGATATGCCTGTCCCAAGTATGCCATAATGAAACGTAAGTGGGTATATCAGGATAAGTATTAAGATTAACTGTAAACAATTGATCCTGGTTATAATTTCAGGCCTTCCGGCAGCAAGATACAGGTTTTCAGATATTTTTAACATGGCCCTGATTACTCCGTATATGCAGAGGATCTCAAGTACATCTACAACAGGCAGCCATTTATCTCCATAGACCACTTTGATAAAATACCATGCTACTGTCATTAAGCCAAAGGCTGCCGGAAAGATTACGATTGATAGGTATTTCATGGTAGAAAGATAAGCACAACCCAATTTTTCTTTATTATCCTGTATCATGGAAAATGCCGGAAACAACACCTCTGAGAGTATTACTGCTATCTGGGTGGTAAACAGTCCTGAGATGCTCAGAGCTATAATGTAATACCCCAGGATATCAGAACTCCATATACGCCCTATAAAGGTTATGTCCACAATTGAAATTAAAAAGACTATAAAAGCTCCTATCATTACGTGTTTCCCAAAGCTAAATAGCATAACAGCAATTTTTCGATTGAATTTCAGGGATGGCCTCCAATCAGATGCATGCCAGATGGTGATAACACTTAATACCTCAAGGACTAACCGACCAAATACCAGGCTCCATACCCCAAAACCATGGAAGGCCATTGTTATAGCCGTAGCAGCATAACCTATTTTTGGAAGTACCTTGGGAATTACCATCTTTTTAAATTTCAAATCTTTTATCAGTAGTGTTCTGGGCAGGCTGCCGAATGACCATATTACAAAAGCTAATGAAAGCACTCTTATGATTGTTTCCAGTTCATCTTCTTTGAAAAAATCCGCTATTGTGGGTGCTATGGAATATGAAATGGCATAAAAAACAATACCAATAACAGGAAAAATAAAAAAAGCGGTATCGGCCGCAATATCCTCTTCATTTTTATTATGTATAAGGGCTGAGCCGATACCAAGGTCACGAAACATTTCGAAAAAATTCACGGTGATAAGTGCTAACGCTACCAATCCGAAATCTTCAGGTTCAAGTAGCCTTGCAAGAATGATACCGATAATAACATTAATTATTTTTAATGAACCTGTTGATAGGGAAACCCATAAAACTCCTTGTAGTATTATAGTTTTAAGGGACATGAGTATTATGATTAGTTTGGTTACTTATTAAGGATTCTATGGTTATATAATATATGGGGGCGTATATAATTCCAATGAAATGTGATTTCACTCTTAGTAAATATAGAGATGTCTGTCAGGCAATAGTATCGTCCGGATATGTTGCGCTAAATGTCCATGATTATCTTACACAGGGATATGCTAATAACTGCATTATCCTGCGTCATGATGTTGATAGAAAACCGGATAGGGCACAGAAAATGGCCCATATTGAACATGATCATGGTATTACTTCAACATATTATTTCAGAACTGTCAAAGAAGTATTTCAGCCTGGTATTATTAGGGATATTTCAGATCTGGGTCATGAGATCGGTTTTCATTATGAAGTACTGGATAAAGCAAAGGGTGATGAGAATAAAGCAATACTATTATTTAAGAGCGAATTGGAAGAGTTAAGAAAAATTGCAAAAATTACTACTATATGCATGCACGGCAATCCATTATCATCATGGATAAACCGGGATATATGGAATAAATATGATTTTAATGACTTTGGGATAATCGGTGAAGCATATCTATCTATAGATTATAGTAATGTATCATATTTTTCAGATACCGGTCGTGCATGGAACAGTTCCAAGCATAGTATAAAAGATATTGTAGAGGACAATCCCTATAAGGGTACTATCAGGTCAACCGATGAATTAATAGACCTGATTCAAAGCCAGACACAACAAAATATTTGTATATTAACTCACCCGAATAGATGGACAGATAATTTTGGTGCCTGGATGTTCGAACTTATTTGGCAGAATATTAAGAATAAAGGAAAATCCATGATAAAGTATAGGAAAACCTGATGTTGATCACCAGCTGTAAGAAATTAGAAAATGACCCAATATATATCGATCTGCATGTTCATAGTATCTATTCTCATGATTCTAAGATGAAACCTGAGACTATAATAAAACGCTCAAAAAAAAAAGGATTATCCGGAGTTGCAATAACGGATCATAATACCATACAAGGTGCCATTGCGGCAGAGTCTATTTCAAATGATGATTTTATAATAATTATTGGAGCAGAAATCAAAACTGAAAAGGGAGAGATTATTGGACTTTTTCTAAATGATGAAATAAAATCAAATGATTTTTATAGTGTGGTAGATGAAATAAAGGGTCAGGGAGGATTAATTATATTTCCCCATCCTTTTAAAAAAGGAATAATAAATCAAGAACTTTTAGTTAAGGAAGTGGACATGATCGAAGTGCTGAATGCCAGGATAAAACCGGAGATGAATAAAAAGGCATCTTTACTGGCTGAAAAATTTAGACTCCCCATTACTGCCGGAAGTGATGCACATACATTATTTGAAATCGGAATGGTACGGAATCAACTACCATCAGGAGAATTAGATATTGAAATAATCAAAAAAAACCTGCTTGGTGGATCATGTATACCTTTCGGTAAAGAATCTTCATTTCATGTTCGTATGTTAAGTAGGGGAATGGGTAGATATAACAGGGATGGAGTGCCAGGAATTATAAGCTCAATCTATAAGTCCATATGAAACGGTATTGCAATATGAATGTATTAGTTGCCAGTGCAAAAGGTGCAAAATCGTTAGTAATAACGAGAAGCCTTGGAAGAAGAAAAATCAGTGTTATTAATACTGACTATGAAAGATATTCAGCAGCCTTTTTTTCACGGTATTCAAATAGACATTTTTTATGCCCATCCCCTGAGGATTTTCCTGATGAATATATTGAGGCTATTTTGACATATATAAAAAAGAATAAAATTGATGTTCTTATGCCTGTAAATAGTATTGAAACGTTATTGATCTCCAAACATAAAGATGAATTTACTCCATATACTAAAGTACCTTTTGTTAATTATTCAAAAATGATCAAATTACATGACAAAGGAGAATTAGCGAAATTAGCAGATGAAATAAATATACCTGTTCCAAAAACATATATAATAAATGATCTCAATGATGTTGAACAATTTGCCAATTCTGTGGACTATCCGGTAGTAATAAAATTAAAGGAATCTTCAAGTAGTATAGGTATAAATTATATATATTCGCCAGATGAATTTATATTGAAATATAAACAAACAATTGAACAGTTTAATCTGGATCCTTTGGATTATCCTATTATACAACAATATATTCATGGTATTGGATGTGGGGTGTCATTGTTAATGAACCATGGTGAAGTCAGGGCATTATTCACTCATAAACGCTTAAGGGAGTTTCCGGTAACAGGGGGGCCGGCTACATTAAGAGAGAGTATCAGACACCAGGAAATGGAAAGTATAGCTGTGAAATTATTAGAACATGTTAAATGGCATGGGTTAGCAATGGTGGAATTTAAACTTGATCAACATACTAATAAGCCATATTTGATAGAGGTTAATCCAAGGTTCTGGGGTTCAATAAATCAGGCTATCACGTCTGGTGTTGATTTCCCATATCTTCTTTATAAAATGGCAGTAGATGGAGATATTGAGCCTGTTCTTGATTATAGATTAGGGGTTAAAACACGGTTTCTAATGAATGATGTTCGAGCTTTGATCAGTCAGTGCAGGAG
>JAIOQW010000146.1 GCA_021108405.1 Methanosarcinales archaeon | reverse complement strand
TGTTGAACCTACTGTTGAACCTACTGTTGAACCTACTGTTGAACCTACTGTTGAGCCGACTGTTGAACCGACTGTTGAACCGACTGTTGAGCCGACTGTTGAACCTACTCCCACCCCCCCTTCTATAATAACTCTTAAAAATAATATAATTTATGTGCACAATAGCTGCAATTTATCAAAAGTTCATTACATTCTAAGCAATAATTCCTTGCTCGAAGAGATAAATTCTAAAGTTTGGTTGCTTAAGGTTCCTATTATTGTGAATGAAAATGGCACTTTATTCATAAATAATAGTGATACAGAAGAACTACGGCTGTTATCAATAGATGACTCAACAGTGGCATATATTCAAATATTTGGAAAGGCTGAAATAAATGGAATCAATCTTTCTTCGTGGGATACTATCAAAAAAGCACCAGCTGATGACGAAGCCAAACAAAGAGGATTTATAGTTGCAGAAGGTCACAAATCTGATTTAAAGGTATCGAACAGCAATATATCTAATATAGGACTAACTTCAAAAAATAATTATCATAAAAGACCAAAAGAAAGGGGAATTGTCTATCTGAATGTTTTAAGAGGTGAGATAAAACAATCAAATTTCAATAGGATTGGTGAAATTTCAATCCGTGGATGTTCACCATATACTTCAAATGTTAAAATTTCGAATGTTACTGTACAACATCCGCTTTTAAATGGAATTAGTTTTGATGGTAATGTTACTAACAGTAGCATTACTGATTCAATTATAATTAATTCAACATCTCATGGGTTAATTTTTAATATTTACAATACTAATGGCATCCCATCTAATCATAATATAAAAAATAATATAATTTTAAATGCAGGTCTTGAAGGAATGGCTATTCTTAACAGCATAAGTTACAGTAATTTTGAAAATAATTATATAAATCATACAAACAAAGAAGGCTTTGATATTGAAGGTGGAGATGGAAATAAAGTTCATCATCTACTATTTGTTAATAACACCGTAACAAATTCTTATTACGATGGTTTTTTTATCTGGAATGCTGAAAATATTACAGTTGAAAAAAGTAACTCATTTGAAAATGGTTGGGGGTATGGGCATGGAATGACGATTTGGAATTCCAAAAATATAATTATTCAAAATAATTCTTTTAATTCAAACTATAAAACAGGTATTGTAATTGAAAGAGGTGGAGAAGATTATATTATTAAGAATAATTTGATTTCGGATAATGAAAGGCATTTTGGGATATATATTTCAAATTTTTCAAATAGTACCATTATTTTAGAAAATAATGAAATAGACGAAGAATTTGACTATGTGTTTGGTACTTATTCAAATCAAAAATCAGATGAACGATGGGTTAATAATATTACAATCCGAAAAAATGAAAATAGAGAAGATAAAGTAATATTTTATACTTTTAATGCCAATGTTTTAATAGAATACTTAAATGAAGATGTAGAGCTAATTAAAAGTATTATCCTTGATGGTTCCATATATGAAGCTGAAATATAAAAAACTGAACCATTGTCAAACTGGAAATGGGCTGATAAAATATCAGCTGATCAAAGTGATGAAATAAAAGCTAATGGCACTCAGATTTGACAATAGTCTGCTTCTAAGTACCCAAAAGGCTTTAAGATGATACCCCCTATTGTAAGCTCATACGTAGGGTATTTGTCATTCAAGATAAGGATAAGGAGCGGATTATGGATTCCTTAGAGCGATTTTCTGCCGAGTATTAAGTCCGTTGGTTGAGTTCACTGAAGAAGACTGCGAAATTATGGGACTACAGATTGAGTAATTTTATCCCAAGGCTGTAACTCTATAATAATTGACGCACCTAAGAAATACAGGGATTGGCGAGCATAGGTCATTATTGTAAAAGAATAATCAGTTTATTTTGTTCCACATCTGGGAAATAGGTTTAATTTAAATACGATTAAATCGGTTTTGAGATAAGCGAAAAGTAAGTTGTATGTGGGAATTAAAATGAATTTTAATCATATGAAGAGTCAATTTATTAACTCTCTTTTAAAAAATGCAATTTATTTAATATTTACAAATCTGATAATTAGCGCATCTGGTTTTGTATTTTGGATATTAGCAGCAAGATACTATTCTTCAACAGATGTTGGGTTAGGATCAGCCACAATTTCTGCAATGATTTTAATTTCTATGATATCAATGCTCGGATTCAATGTTTCTTTAATTCGGTTTCTTCCAAATTCAAATGAAAAAAAAAATATGATAAATTCTTGTCTTACACTAAGTTTATTTGTATCATCAATTGTTTCGATTTGTTTTTTATTCGGATTAAAGTTATGGATGCCAAAACTCTTATTTTTGCAAAATAACATATATTTCGCAGTTTTTTTTATTATATTAACATGTGTTAGTACAATTTCTGCTCAAATGAATAGTATATTAATTTCACTAAGAAAATCAAAATATACACTTTTTAAAATTTCGGTTTTTGGAATTTTTAGACTTTCCATATTAATATTTTTAGTCCCACTTGAAGCATTTGGTATATACTTATCATGGGGTGTAGGAATTATAATTGCCTTTATTGTAGGAATTTGGTTAGTTTTAAAAATAATTCCAGACTATACAACAGAAATATTTATCAAATTTGATATTATTAAAAATATGTTTAAGTTTTCATTTATGAATTATATAGCAAATTTTCTCAGTATGTCTATCGGATTAATATTGCCTCTTATGATAACAATAATATTATCTCCGGAAATTAATGCATATTTTTGGATTTCATGGAATATTGCAGGACTGTTATTTGCGGTTTCAATAAGTATTTCACAATCTTTATTTGCAGAAGGGTCCAATTCAAATGCAAAAATTATTGGAGATGTCAAGAGATCATTTATATATATATTTTTAATTTTAATTCCATCACTACTGTTCATTTTATTATTTGGTGATCAAATTTTACTTTTATTCGGAAATGAATACCTAGAAGAAGGGAGCTATATTGTTAAAATATTGGCAATATCCAGTTTACCATTTGCCATAAATACTGTGTATATCACAATAAAAAATATTAGTAAACAGGTCATTATTGTTGTAATAATTAATGGGATAATTATGATTATAACTTTAGTAGGCAGCTATATTTCATTAATTAATAACTTTGGATTGAACGGAATTGGAATATCATGGCTTACTGGAAATTTAATTACGATTCCTCTGATAATGATAATCGAATATAAACATTCTATTTTTAAATAGAATGCTTATGTCAAAAAAGAGATTTTGGAGAGTAAGTAAGGGTATAGTTTTATTTGAAACGAAAATAATTGAATTTTTTTTAAATATTTTATTGATTTATAGATTCACAGAGTTCTTTGACATATTTTCCATTTAGGAAAGCTTTTTCTCGTGCTTTTTTCATGCTTTCATATAACTTTTCCCTGATTATATCTCGATTTTTCCATGAATAATCTATTTTACTTTTAGTTTCATTTAAAAGATCTTCAGTATTTGATTTTCTTAAATCAATTACAAAATCATTTTGGTCTAAAATCCCGCCAATAATTCCTATGAACTTATGGCTGTGTGCTAATGCTATTGTAGGGACATACATAGAAGTAGAAGCAATAGTTGCATGCATTCTTGAACCTAAGAAAATGTCAAATTGAGAAATAATACCTTTTAGCTCATCAGCCGTGTACATTCCCTTAAGTATTACAACATTTTTTTTATTTTCAATCTTCTGCATAATTTTTTCACATATTATCCTATCATCATCATCATGTCTTAATACATGTGGAACAAATACTATATTGGCATCTAATTTTTCCTGAATATAGTCGGTGATATTCGCTATAAATTCTATATATTCCTCATATTTTTTTTCGAATCCAATTATCTGAGGAAAAATGTCAGGACGAATTCCTTGAACAGGTGAGATGCCAATAAATGGTTTATTTCCTTTTTTAATATTCTCCTGACTTAAAATTATTTCTATCCTTTCTTGAGATGCTGGTATAAGAGCAAATGCTGGGTCGTTAGTTAATCGAATTTTAGATTTATTTACTCCCATTTCTGATAGATATTTAAAACTAATTTCTTCTCTTACCAGGATAAGACTAACTCTATTCAATACAACCTTAGTTAAAAATTTCAGTTGATGGTTTTTAAAAGGCCCAATTGATTCTCCATAAATTATAACTGGTTTTCCGATAATTAATCCTATAGAAATATGAAATAAATGATAAAAAAGTGGAATTATGCCATAATCATTAAAAACATCTCCAAGAAGATGGATGAAAATATCATATTGTTGAAATTTCCCTTTTTTAAAAAATCTTGAAAATAAACAGTTGATTATTGTGATAAACGCCAGCAACATTGATAAAATTAATGAAATAATAAATATTTTAGATTGTAAATACCAAGGTCTTTTAATAACTTTAATATCAAATTTTTTATATCGCTCTTTATCAATTTCTGGATCAGATGAAAATATTGTGAAATTTACATTTGGAATGTAATTTTTTATTCCTTCAATCGCACTAATAACTCGAGCCATCTCACCGTTGTTCAACGAGTTAAATTCATCGATAATTATCATTTTCATACTTTAACCTCTATTTACCTAATTATGGAACTATCCAATTTTCCAGTTATTTTTTTAGACACAGATTTTAATGCTGTACTCTCAACATCACAAGTCCAAATCCCTGCCTTTAATTGAAGTATGTTCATATATTATAAGTTCCCACAATATTTGTATAAGTCAAAATTTGGATTTGTATAAATTTTATCATATTTTGAAGATTCATCAATTTTTTTTTGCAGATCATTGAGATTTGTATCATACAATCTACTGTAAAATGTCCAAATGCCACGATCTAATTGTAGATATAAAGGCCATTCTTTATTCATTTGTTTGTTGTTTATTAGAGATTTATATGTTGCAGTAAATAGTCTTTTATCGGTAATTGTATTATTTAAATAATTTACATTTATGGAAATGTATTTATCGTAACTATTTTTGAATTGTAGATTAGTTGTACCAATCACATATCCATAAGAGATTTTATTATAAAAAAAATCCACACCTTTTTTTTCGCTCAAAGGTATGTAATCATATATTTCTCCACCATATCGACTAATAATTGTTAATGGAGGCGCAGCAATTAATAAAAACAAAATTAAAATTGTGGAAAATTTTTTAAATTCCATATTTTTTGAGATGAAATATGCAAACAATACCGAACAAAACCACCAAACACGCATAAATAACTCTCCACCATATGTCATTAAAATGACTGAAAAACTAAGTCCAAATAATCCCACCAAGATTTTTTTATCATTTATTATATTTGTTTTAGTTTTCAAAGAAATCATAATCCCGGTAATTACAAATGAAAAAACCATTATTGCATAAAATATTCTAACCCATTGTAATAGTAATCTACCTGGTGTACCTACAATACGTTCTGTTAAGTTTTCATTAAAAATGAGGTCAAGATTCATTGCTCGCATGATGAAATCTGAAATATTTGAATTAAAATATGTTGAAGCTCCATATATGGCCCATGAAATAAGAATGAGAGCTGTCAAAAATACTAGTTGATGATATTTTAAATATTTAAAAAGATAATACATTAGTATAACAATAAAAATAAAAATTGCTGTAAGAAAATGGGTTATAACTAATCCAGAAAAAAGAATAATTATCAATGCGCGGTGTGATGAATTAAGATAATATTTTGTATCATTCAAATTGTTTATCAGTATATAAAATAATAAAATAAATATTAAAAAAAATAAAAGATAACCTATAGTTTGAGATGAAAAAAAATCTCGATTAACCCATTGTATAAGAAAAAAAGTCCATATAGCAATCCATTTTTTTTCTACATCTTCATTGAATAAAATGCCATATAATATATATAATAAAATTAAAACAAATAATCCAGGCAATGCAGGGCCAGAATTTGTCAATAAAGTTGTACTGATATTGCTTATTTTAATGATGAAGGTAACAAGTATATGGAAACCTGGCCAATTATGGTAAATAACTATTGATGGATCAATAAAACCATGTTGAATAATATAATCTGAAGGTTTTAAGGCTGAATAAGCAAAACGTAATCTAGAACCTTCAATTAATATAGGACTCAGGTACAAAAATAAAATTAACACAATAACATGGGAAAACAAAACCTTTTCATTTTTATTCTCAAATCTTAAACTAAGAAAGAATGAAATTGTTAGAACTATAAATGCTATAAAATAAGTAAGAGGAAGTATTGTAATAATTCCCATATCACCTATATCTTCTTCAATTAAATTAATTCTTGCTTGTTGAATTGAAAATAACCAAATTGTAAAAGCACTTAAAGCTAATATGATAGAAAACCTGTAATTTATTAATCTATTATGAATTATTTTCATTTTCACCTTATCATTCACATAAATAATTTATCATGTAATTTATTCCAGTTTTCATATAAATAATTTATAATTTATTACATATTATCAAATTGTTGAAAATATAATATTAAGAATTAATTAAATATTCATATATACTCAAATAATTTTCAGCTATTTTTTCCCAATTAAATTTATTTTCAGCTATTTTTCTACTGTTTTCACCCATTCTTACTCGCTCCTCTGGATTATCTATTAGATATTTGATTTTTTCAGCTAATTGTTTTTCATTTGCAGGTTCTATTAAAAATCCATTACAATTATTTTCTATTTGCATTGAAATCCCACCAACATTTGTACCTATTACTGGTTTACCAGAGGCCATAGCTTCTGTTAAAACTAGTCCAAAACCTTCTTCTATAGAAGGCAAAATAAATATATCACTAGCCACATATAATTTTTTCAAATCATTGAAGGAAATTATATCAGTAATTCTAACAAATTCTTCAAGTTTGAAATCCGTAATTAGTTTAGTAATATGTAAATAATAACTTGAGGATTGACTTCCCCCCATTCCATATTCCTTAATAGGACCAACTAATAAAAAAATTATATTTCTATATTTTAATTTTTGTATGAGAATCTCAGCTGATTTTATAATATAGTCTATACCTTTGCGTTGTGTTAATCCGCCAACAAATAAAATAACAATTTTATTATTTATCAAATATCTATTTCTTATGTCAAAAATATCAGTTTTAGTATTGAAAATATCAATATCAACACCATTATTTACTACAAAAATGTTTTTACATTTAAATTTTTTATAAGCTATTAATTTATCTCTCAATGAATTGTTCAAAACCACCAATATTTTCGTTTTATTCATCAAATGTAGGTCTGGAGAAAAAAATTTTAAATAAAGGGGCAGTTTAAATTTATCATTAAGATTTAATCGGTATGCATCCCCATGAAATGTGTAAATTAATTTGCTTTTAATCCCTTTATTTATATAAATTAAAAAAAGCGCCGAAAGAGGTAGATGAACATGTATAACATCAAACTTAGTTTTTCTAATATATTCATTAAATTTGAATGCAAAATCTATTGAACTTAAAGCGATAGAAATTAAACCAGATTTGTTATCTATTTTTCTAGTATTAAGGCGTATTATTTTTATCCCATCAATATATTCTTCGATAGAATCTTTTTCTGATTGTTTTCTCTCAAATATTGTTACTTTATGCCCCTGTTCTACCATTTTCTTTGATATGTTGAAAATTACAGACTCAATAGGTCCTCCTTTCTCAGGTGGTATCTTGACATATCCATCAGAAATTTGTATAACATTCATTATTATCTTCAAGTTATCAAAATTTTATGACCATTATATTTAAAATTTTTAGTTATTTTAAATTACCTCTTTATTATACCTTCTCTAAATTTTAATTCTACCAACACAATACCCAAAACCTACACTTCCAATCACAGCCATCAACGACACCGCTTCTTTCGCATTCCTCATAACATCCCTCACCATACAAATATTTTTCATTCTCCCCGGCACAGCCCTCCCCAACAAAAACTTCAGATATGCATCCTCAGTCTTCAGCGCCCCCCCATTAACACCTTTGTACAACTTCTCAATATGCGCCTTGGACATCCCCTCATAATACCCCCGCTTAATCAGATACCAGAACCTCTCCCTGTACTCATGCACCTTATGGTACACCACAGCCTCAGGATCGTACATAATCCTCGACCCAGGAAAAGTACCAAGCGCCCTTATGCTGAACTCAGTCTCCTCAGCAGTCACCAGCTTGCGCCCCACCCGGCCCAGACTCACATCAAAAAGCCCGGCCCGCTCAAACGCCCCCTTCCTAAAGGACATATTGCACCCATGCACATTCCTTACCTCACACCGCTCCTCTGGAAATCCCTTATATGTAAACCCGCCTACCCAGTACAGCTCCTCAGGATAACCAGGTGTCCGCCAGGGCAGGATCTTGCCCACTACGCCGATTACCGTCTCATCCTCGTAATTCCTGAACAGCTTGGCCAGGTAGTCAGGTCCTGCAGTAGCATCATCATCAATGAACACAATGATATCACCGGTTGCATGCCGTATCCCGCAATTGCGAGCTGTTGAGAGGCCTGGGATGGGATTGATAATCAGATCTACTGATGCCGGGAGAGACTCATGGTACATCTGGCATAGTTCCTCATTCTTGTCCATCACCAGCAGTATTTCTTTATCAGGATAATCCTGGCTGGATAATGATCGTATGCACTCAATAGTATCGAGAAATAACTCTTTGCTGTATGTGCAGACGATGATCGAGACTTTAATAAGACTCACTTCCTCATTATTCCAGACATCCCCATCGTCCCAAACATCCCGGCCTGCTCAAACACCTCCCGCCTTTTCAGCCCTGATATGCTAATAATTAATGCTTTCTCTGCCACCTTATTAATCCAATCAGACCTAACAGACCAGCTGACATAAGAGCTATAGTACTAAGTTCAGGCGTCACATTTACAGACCCGGTAACCGCTGCTTTTGCAATTCCCATAGGGGTTTCATATCCCCATACAGTAATATCAACACGCTTATTTGGCATATTTACATCCGGAAAAGTCTCTAGTTCAAAATACTTGGGAATATTTCCACCAGAGTAAGTAAAACTAATGTTTCCTGATTGGTTATAGTCTGTCCATAATCCACTTGGTATCTCTCGCATCCTCACAGTAAGATTGGAGTCATTTGAATACCAATGTAGAATATCAGTGCTATCAGTGCCGTTAAGTGTTACATTGTAAATAAAGGTAGAACCCTTTGGTACATCTTGTACCCCAAAAGGATCAATATCCAGATCGGCAGATCCACTCGCTATAATCAATGTTGACATCAAACATACTAATATTATAAAACTTTTATTTATTTTATTCATTGTTAATTCACCTTCAATATTTTTTAAAATAATCAATTAATATATTCCCTAACTATCGTATTTAATATCCTCCACCCGTCCCTGAACGAATTCAAATTAGAATTACCATTCATCCTTTTTGCCTCAAAGCTCGGCACTTCCTTAACCCTGAGTCCGGCTTTTGTAAACTGTATGGACTGTTCGGTCTCAATCTCAAAACCATTGGCAGTACAGTCTATCTTCGCAAGGGTTTCTTTCTTAAAGCCCCTGTATCCATAGCATAGATCAGTATAATTCGCCCCATACAATGTATTTACCATAGTAACGAATATCTTATTTCCCATTGACCTGAAAGGAGTAATATCTGCCGAACCTCCGCCCTGCATCATACGCGATCCTTTTGAGACATCATATCCATTTAAAATGGGTTCAATAAGTCCTGGAATTTCCCGGGGGTCATGGCTGCCGTCAGCGTCCATCATGATTATCAGATCACCGGTGGCCCTTAAGAATCCGGTTTTCATGGCAGCACCTTTTCCACCGGGCTCTTCCACTATGATCCTGACATCACTTCGCAATTTCCTGATCTCATCTATGGTCCCGTCTGTGGAATTTCCATCCACGACCACGATTTCATCAATGAAATCAGGGAGATTCGAAAAAACATGCTTTATATTTGATGCCTCATTTAATGTAGGTATCACTATACTTACACTTTTTTCTTCTCCACGTTTATTTACAATACCCAAAACACTACCTCCTTCTTACGTAGTAAAAAATATTACTATGTAGTTTAATACCATTATGCTATATATAATTTTTTACTTTGTAATCTCATCATGCTAATGAGAATCTATAATTGGAATGGCGCAATAAAATGGCTATCGTAAAGTGTTCATATAAGTGTGAATATGTTATTAATGATCCACATACGCATATAACTGGAATTAAAACAGGAACTGATATGAAAATAAAATTTCTATTATTTAAAGAAAATAACTTTAGTGAACCTTACAAGTCACTGCACCTCTGGATAAATGTTGCAGAATCATGAGATCTATTTTACTATCATTTTTAACAGTAACGGCATTAATTATAGGAGAAATTCTAATATATACAGGTAATCCCCTGGCTGGTATGGTAGTACATATAATAAATCTTCAGGCTATTACTATTCTAATCGTAACTGATAAAAATATTGCCCATACCTTTGAGGATCAGAATATCAAACCCCTTCTGCAATCCATCATTCTTCTGCTTTTATTAAGGATCGTTAATATGGCTGTTCCCATATTCTTTGTTCCCAGCATCTACTGGATCTCTATTATTTATGGTATAATGTTTATCCCTATATATTTGCTATTAAAGCACCAGGGATTTACACAAAAGGAAGTAGGATTGAATTGTGATAAAATGCAACTTAATCCACTATTATACATACCAGCCGCTTTATTTATTGGATTTTTATTATCTTGGATAGAATTTTACATCATTCATCCGGAACCGATTATCGATAATTCTTCAGTACCTAATATAATAAATTTAATCCTGATCATGTTTATTATTATCCCAATAGTAGAAGAGTTGATCTTCAGATCCATATTACAATGCAGGTTTGAGAAACTTTTAGAAATGAACCGCGGTCTATTGATGACAAGCATACTTTTTGGAATTATGCATTCGGGATACGGCCTGGGAGGAGAGATCCTCTTTGCATGTTTTGCCGGACTGTTGATCGGTTTTATTTTCCAGAAAACAAGATGCCTCCCTTTTATTGTAGTGATCCACGGTACTATTAATGTATTTGTCTTTGGAATATTCCCTTTACTGTTATAGGACCATCATGATTTTAAATATAACAATTGCAGCAAAAACTACCAGTAAAGGATAAGTACACATATCAGTTGTACTGGATGTCCATTTATTCCAGTATTTCGAATCCACCAGTAAAAGAGCCATTAAACTGGTTAATATTAAAGATACAGTAGCCAGCGCTCCACCGCTCTCAAGTATTTCCGGTGAGATCTGCATATGAATATTAGATAACGTTGTGATTACAGTGAACATTTTTTAACCTTGAAATTACCAAATAAAATTTTTGTTGATATATATATATGTATCTTATTTAAATGTTTTTTATTAATAAAAGATACATTTTATTGTTTTCCTGTGAGTTAATATAATTAACCGCGGATGAACACAAGAACACAAATATAAATATAATGCTTAATAAGGTTAATGGTTACTATTTTGATTAATTCACGATCCCTTTTATCTCTACCTTCGGTTTACTGAAATTGATAAGCAGGCACAGTCTAAGGCCAGTGATCTTAAGATAATTCAAACATTGTGCTAAATGAATAGAATCAAACTCTTTGACTGTTTTTATTTCAATAATTAGTTTATTTTATCATCCTGTATTTATTCCAGAATTTCAAATTTCTCGGAATAAACTCTTTTCCGTTGATCTCGGTTACCTTTTCTTCAAGATCTTCCTGTTAAAAATCAATCCTAAAGGAATAAATAAAGCAAGGAATATGACAACAGCAGCTAATATCTTATTACCATAAAAAAGCATTTCTATTACAGTAGGCGTCTTGCCTACATTTTCATACATTTCTTCAAAAAGCTGATCTCTTACAAACTGGCTCATAGTATCAAAAGTCTCTGAATAATCATTTGATACAGGCGATGAGAGGCGTATCATTGTTACAGCATTACTTGATCCGAACTTCTTGAATAAAAACCAGTACATCATAACCTGTTTTCTACCATCCTTTTCAATATCCAGTCTGTTAGCACATAAGAAGGTATAGGGATTGTATTTCGATGCACCTATATCGATTCGCACTACAGACTCATTTACTACAGTCCAGCCTCCTCCTTCCACACAGATCTTCTGTTTATGAAAACTTTCTCCAACCTTGCTGTGGATAATATCCATCCATACCAGATCATTCTCATTCTTATATCCCCTGGTTAAGACAGCTTCTGCATTTAGATTATCATAAACCACATCAGAATACTTATAATCAAAACTGCTCCAATCATCCAGGGTTGCAGGAAACTGCTCTATACTTTCCTTATTATTATAATCATATGCTGACTTAACAATCATCCGGTTTTCGGTCTCATGCCAGTATTCAGTATCAACAACAGTAAAATCCATGATATCATGTGGTGCAAAAAGAAAGAGCAATACATATGCCAGAAGTATGATACCTATAAGGGCTATAGGATCTTTTTGAATCTCAGCCGTCCGAAACACCTCCCTACCAGGAATAATCCGATAAGTGAAACACTAAAAAGAAGTAGACTTGAAAAACTATGAAAGAAACTTAATGCTACTTCGCTTCCATACCTATCTGCAATAAATAATACAGCAGTTATTCTTAAGATATTACCCATAAGAGCCATTGGAATGGATGAAATAAATATAATTACTTTTGCTTTAACCGACCCCTCTATCATATAACAAAAAAGAGCTGAAATTGCCATTAAAGAAATGATTGAATTAAGCCCGCTGCAGGGAAGAGCAACCTCAAAAATGCCCCTGGAAAGATGGATATTATAACCAGTATAATATGCAGAAATGCCTATCATATTTATAAATTGTGTAGAACAGACAGTTGAGATATACTGGAAAAAAGGAGCAAGGTAATCGTTAAGTGGCAGAGGAACCATGAATACCAAGAAACATACCGGAAAAGCCAGCTCTTTTAATACTTCCTTTCCATATAAGAAAAAGATCACTCCGGCAATTGTTATTACTAATGCGACTCCTGAGAGAAACCTGATAGTCCAGAAAAAACTTATTACATAAAAAACAAGACCTGTGATCAACATATAAAAACCAGTGTCTGAAGTATCTCTTTTTTCTTGAAATGATATTTCATCCTTTTTACTCCGGATTAAAAATATTGAAATTAAAGGTATTAAGAACCCATGAGAATAATATGGATTATATATCCAGGATTCAACGAGCCAGACAATGGTCTTAAAGAAAAATAAAAATAGAACAACTGCAAAAATAAGAAGATACTGCCTATTAGTCATGAATTTTTTTTTCTCCTGTTTAATAATAGTAATTATTATAAATAAAACCTACATTTAAAAAAAAATTCATAATACTGCACCCAACCCTCCGAAGTCTTTTTATTGTTCCGTTACTTATAAGAAAACATGCATTTTTTTTAAAATATGTATAATGATTCTTTAATAAAAAACGCACTCTATCTAATGTCTACAAATCTTCTGAACCTGGTGTTAGGATTCTTTTTTTGGGTGATAACAGCACGCTACTATTCTCCTGAAGAAGTAGGAACTGTCTCAGCTTTAATATCAGCCATGTTCTTGATATCAATGATCAGCTGACTGGGATTTCCCATCTTATTCTTATATTATCTACCCAGAGAGCCAAAAAATACCAAACGTATCATCAATTCGTGTTTGACTGCCGCCATTATTGCCTCTTTTTTATTTTCATTTATATTCATAGCAGGAATTGACATCTGGGCACCACCGTTAAAATTAGGAATATGGCCGGATACTCAGCTGGCAATTAACTGGCAGCAATTTTTTATAGTCTTCCCCGTCTTGCACTTCAGATAATGATCACTAATAATATTTCTACCGAATTTACTGCCTATTTCTATATAGCAATGACAGTAACCGGTCTGCTTCATGGGATTTCTAATGCTATTTCAAGTTCTCTACTAGCAGAATCTTCCAGCAGCGGAAATCTTTGCATTAGCAGTAATCACGCTTGTCCTCGCAATACTACTTATTAGATCAATAGGAATAGAAGGCGCAGCCATTGCATATCTTATAGCAAGTACTACTTGTGCCATGGCAGTAATGTATATAATGAAAAATCCTGTAGAGTCTCTATCAAAGCAGTTTACGGAATCAAGATCTAATAGATCCTGATGAATGTGGTGATGTTTATACACTAACAGCAATGGAAACCAATGGAAAAGTGTTTGCATCTCTTGCATATTGGTAAATTCAGAGTAATATTTTATGTACAATGAGAAATAAGTAATAGAATTGTGAAAGGTTATGAACGGTGATGCTATAAATCCAAATCTTGTTGCAGCAAAGATCAGTGAGATCCAGCAGTCATTGGAAAGATTAAATGGCATCTCCTCAAAAGGCAGGGATGTTTTTTTAAGTGATCCGGATTTGATAGACTCTGCCAAATACAGGTTGATCACAGCGATCGAAGCATCCATATCGATATGCAACCATATCATTGCAAGAAAATTTAAACGAGTGCCTGAAAGTTATTCAGATTGTTTTACAATCCTGCATGAATATGATGTGATATCGGCAGAGCTTACTGAAAGATTGGGGAATATGGCAAGATTTCGCAACATGCTTGTGCATATTTACTGGGAGATCGATAATGAAAAAATATTTGATATACTGACTTCGGATCTTGTTGATTTTGAGAATTATATTAAGGAAATCGTGCACTTTCTGGAATAGATATGAAGGATAAGAGATTCAAACCCGGTAATAGGGAAAAAAATAGGATACGTGGGATACTAAAAGAGGTAATTGCTACTATCAGAGTAGTGGAATTCGCCTATATCTATGGAAGTTTTCCGGAAGATTGGGGATTCCATGATATCGATGTGGCTGTATATCTGACCAGAACAGAACATGTGGACCCACTCGAATGCGAGCTGTCCATCGCCTCGATGCTGGAGCGGAGGATCAGGTTACCGGTGGATGTCAGGGTGCTGAACCATGCCCCCAACTCCTTTTGCTATGAAGTTACACGAGGAGAGGTCATATTCAGCCGTAATGAGGAAGTGCGGTTTTGTTTTGTTGAGAGGACGTGGAATAAATATCTGGATTTCAAGCCCGTGATGGAGATTATTCTGCATGAACTTGCAGCGTGATAAGGGAGTTGTACTCTGTTGAATTTGATTGGACATAATATTCACTACTTATCATTTGATCACTTTGCGTTCTTTGATTCTATTGAAATAAAAATTCACATCCAAAAACCCAGATCAATCTTCCAAAAAAATAAAAAAAACCTAATAACGCCCGGATTAAATATTCCCCATATCTCTTAAGAGCGTTATTTCAAATAATTCAACAAAATCTAAAAATTACCCTCATCACAATATTATCTCAATATCCAGTTGCTCAGCCAGTTCCTTATACCTATTCCGTATAGTCACTTCAGTAACTCCTGCAACCTCAGCAACTTCCCTCTGTGTCCTGCGATCTCCACACAAGATACTGGAAATATAAATAGCCGCAGCAGCCACACCAGTAGGTCCGCGCCCTGAAGTAAGCTCCTTCTCAGCAGCCTGCCTTAATATCTCAACACCCTTGGACTGTACCTCACCATGTAAATTAAGCCCTGAACAGAACCTTGGTATATAATCAATAGGCGACGTAGGCATAAGTTTAAGCCCCAGTTCTCTTGAAATAAACCGGTATGTACGTCCGATCTCCTTCCTGCTGACCCTGGATACCTCAGCTATTTCATCCAATGTACGCGGTACATTGCACTGCCGGCATGCAGCATATAATGCAGAAGCAGCTACGCCTTCAATACTACGACCCCTGATAAGGTTCATATCAACAGCCTTCCTGTAGACAACAGCCGCTGTTTCCCTGACATTCCTGGAAAGACCCAGTGCACTTGCCATCCTGTCCAGTTCCGAAAGTGCAAATGCCAGGTTTCGTTCAGTAGCATTACTGACCCTGATCCTGCGCTGCCATTTTCGCAGTCTATATAATTGTGCCCTGCTCTTTGATGAAATAGATTTACCATAAGAATCACGATTACGCCAGTCGATCATGGTAGACAGACCTTTATCATGGATAGTATAGGTCATGGGTGCGCCTACCCTGCTCCTCTTCATACGCTGGTCATGGTCAAATGCCCTCCATTCAGGTCCCTGGTCAATAAAATCCGAATCAACTACAAGACCGCATTCATTACAGACCAACTCTGCCCTCTCATAATCATGAACCAGGTTTCGACTGCCGCATTCCGGGCAATCTAACTTAGGTTTTTCGAATGCCCCTACCTTTTCTTTTTCTTTTCTAAGGCGTATGCTTTCACGTATCTTAGTCCTCTCGGATACTTCAACTTCTTTCTCTTTCTCTATTTCTATCATCTGTTCATATCCCCTCAATGTTTCTAATATTATTTAACATAAACATGACTGTCTTTTAACTCTCTAAGATTCTCATCTGCGATATTTTTTGATATCCTGACTGAAAAATAAGGATTGGTTACAGGTCCTAAAATATCATTTACTTTCCCTATCCTGTTCATTTTTCGATCAAAAACGATACTATTTATTACAGGTAATTTCAAACTTTTTTTATTGATATCCTTTTTTTCATCCCCACTAACGATTATATTTCTATGACTGGTAATATGTTGTACAGTTCCTAATATTTTCAACTATGCACCTCTACGAAAGTATTTACTTTATTGAATTTATAGTATTTAAAGGTATCGCAAACAATTTATTTAGTGTAACCTACTATCGTTAAAGGCTTTGTGACTAATGCTTCATAAACACGTTTTTCACTTAACCCTGCACCTAATGCTACATTTCTTGCAATTTCATCGGTCAACAGATCATCCGGTGAATGAGAATCGCTCCCTATAACCAGATCAGCACCCACTTCCTCTGCTATTCTGGCAACATGACCATTTGCCCTGTTATGTCCACAGCGTGAACTGATCTCAAGATATACTCCCGATTGGGAAGCAAGTATTGCATCATCCTTTGATATCAATCCCGGATGTGCCAGGATATCAACACCCGCTTCAATAGCAGCCCGGTTCGTACCTGGTATCACCGGCTCAGTAAGTGTCTCTCCATGTACTAAAACCATCTTTGCACCAAGTTCTCTTGCCTTATTGACCAGTTTTAAGATCTTTTGGGGCGGTACATGTGTGATCTCTACACCGGGAAGTACCTGTATATCCCATACCTCTTCAAGATAAGCAGTCTTTTTTATTCCATTTAATACATATTCGATATTAGAGAAGTCCACATGATCAGTAATAGCTATGGCCGAGTAACCATTTACCACTGCTCTTCGTACAAGCTCACTGGGAAGCAGTTCTCCGTCACTGAATATGGAATGTGTATGAAAGTCTATCATAATTGGTATATAACACCGTGAAAGATTTTATAATTACCGAAAAATGGGTAAATTAATATCATACTAGTTCCACTATTATTATTTAAATGTATAAAATCCGTATTCATGGCAGAGGCGGTCAGGGAGCCAAAAAGGCAGCCAAGATCATTGGACAGGCTGCATTTGATATGGGAAAACAGGTACAGGATTTTGCCCTATACGGTGCTGAACGCCGGGGTGCACCTGTTATGAGTTTTGTAAGGATCGATGATAACCCCATACTGGAGCGTGGATATATTGATGATCCTGATGTAGTCATAGTACTTGATAAGGCACTGCTTGAGATTGTCAATGTATCAGCCGGTCTGGATGAGAACGGGTTATTGATCATAAATTCAGAACAAGAACCTGTACTGGATACTCCTGCTATGGTTAAACACGTAGATGCCACTACCATTGCCTTAGAGATAATCGGAAAGCCTATCTTCAATACTATAATGCTGGGTGCTCTGGCAAAATTCACTAACATCATTTCTAAGGATGCACTCGATAGAGCTGTAGAAGAAGAACTCTCAAAATATCCGGATAAAATTATCAAAGCCAACAAAGACGCTGTGAAAAAATGCTATGAGGTGGCGTAATGAGGGAGGAAGAATTATCATATAAAGGCATACATGGCATCCCCGTCATCCTGGAACCTGGAAATGCTGCCAGAGTTGATAGAAGTTCATGGAGGCTTGTTAGACCTGTTTACAATAAAGATAAATGTACCATGTGCAAGATATGTTATACCTACTGTCCTGATAGTGCAATTGCCTGGACAAAGGAAGGTCCGGTAATAAACCTCACATCCTGTAAAGGATGTATGATATGTGTGGAAGAATGCCCGACTAATGCAATGACGCAGGAGAAGGAATCATCATGAAACATCTCCTTATTACTGGCAATGAAGCTGCTGCATGGGGTGCCAGACTAATTAAACCGCACTTTATTCCAACATTTCCTATCACTCCACAAACAGAATGTATTGAGACCCTGGCACGCTGGAAGGTAGAAGGAGATCTGCCTGATACTGATTTTGAAAGGATGGAATCTGAACATTCTGTCATGAGTGCGGCAATAGGAGCCGCCGCTGTGGGCGTTCGTGTATTCACTGCTACTTCGTCCCAGGGACTGATGTTGATGCATGAAGTGCTCTATATTGCATCAGGGATGCGTCTTCCTATTGTTATGGTCAATATTTCAAGAGGTCTTTCAGCACCTGTTACACTATGGTCTGACCATAATGATTTCCTTGACCAGAGAGACAGCGGATGGATCATGTTCCATGCTGAAAATAACCAGGAAGTACTTGATATGGTATTACAGGGCTACAGAATAGCTGAAGACCCACGAGTATTACTTCCTGTAATGGTCAATATGGACGGTTATGTACTCTCATTTACCGATGAACCTGTGATCATCCCATCTTACGAAGATGTCAAACAGTTCCTGCCTGCATATGATCCGCAGCATACTATAACTTCTGATCGTCCGGTAACAGTGGGTCCGCCGGTCATGGATGAATATACTGACTATAAAGCCCAGATGCACCTGGCATCCCGTAATGCCCTAACAGTACTTGACGAGGTACAGAACGATTTTGAAAAGATATTCGGTAGAAGATATCACACAGTAGATGAATTCATGCTGGATGATGCGGAACTGGTGCTTATCACCCAGGGCTCTATGAGTACAACAGCTAAAGCCGCTATACTGGAAATGCGGGAAGAAGGGATCAAGGTCGGACTGCTGCGGCTTCGTGTGATACGTCCGTGGCCAGGTGAGATTATCTGTAAAGCTCTACAGAATGTAAAAGCAATAGCTGTGATCGACCGCAATATAGCACCGGGAAAAGGTGGAATTATGCTCCCAGAGATCGTAGAGTCACTCTATCATTCAATCAATAGGCCTTTAGTATCAGGTTTCATTGTTGGACTGGGAGGCAAACCACAAACAGAGGCAAAGATCAAAGAGATCACCCACAAACTTGCCAACGATCTTGCATCAGGCAGACCCCGAATTGAATGGAATGACGTGGAGGTATCGTAATGCAACCAATCAAGAATATTAAGGACATACCTGAGTTCGACCTGCTTACAGGTGGGTCTTCAGTATGTGCAGGATGTGGTCCGTCTATGGGATTGAAGCTGGCATTAAAAGTCCTCGGTCCGAAGACTATCATAATCAATTCTGCCGGATGTATGACACTGCTTCCGCTATTCCCCAATACGCCCCTGAAGGTAAGCTGGATACATAATGCTATTGAGAATGCAGCAACCACTGCTGCGGGTGCCAGGCATGGCTTAGACGCACTTGGGATCAAAGATATGAATGTAGTAGTCTATGCAGGGGACGGTGCTACCTATGATATAGGGTTTGCATCACTTTCTGCAACTGCTATTAAGAATGAACGGGTAATCTACATATGTTACAATAACCAGGCTTACGGCAATACGGGATTCCAATGTACTACAGCTACTCCTTATGGTAGCGATACAAAGACCACACCTCGCGGAAAAGAGAATCCTATAGGTAATACTACTATCCATAAGGATATGCTCAAGCTCATGGGTGTGCACAGGGTATATTGCGCCACTGCGTCTTTAGCATATCCGGTAGATTTCTTGAATAAGATCAATAAGGCAAAAGAGAGGGATGGTTTTTCATATATTGAACTGCTCGGGACCTGTGCTACCGGGTGGAACTTTGATCCGAGATATACTATTAAGATATCCAGGCTTGCTGTACGCTGTGGAATGTGGCCGTTATATGAGATAGATGATAGAAAACTGAGCTTGAATAAAGAATTTAAAGAGCTCAAACCGGTTGATGAGTACCTGCAGCTTCAGGGACGGTACAAACAGCTTCCGCCTGATGGAGTAATTAAGCTTCAATCTCTTGTTAATGAGCACTGGGCCGAACTTAATGAATTTAACGAAAAGCGTTATGTATGACACTGTAATATATACATAAAGAGCTTTAATATGTGAAAATTATGAAATTTGAAGTCATACCTGCAGTTGATCTTAAAGGAGGTCGTTGTGTTCAACTGGTCCAGGGTATTCCCGGAACAGAGATGGTCTCATTAGATAACCCTATAGCGCAAGCGCTTAAGTGGATTGACCAGGGAGCAACGACCCTGCACCTTATTGACCTGGACGGTGCAATTAAAGGAGAGAGGATAAATGCTCATGTGATCGAAGATATCCTGGATGCTGCGGATGTAATTATTGAAGTAGGCGGAGGTAACCGGACATCTTCGGATGTAGACGATCTTATCAGGCTGGGTGTGGATAGAGTGATCATAGGCACTGCGGCTGTTAATAACCCTGATTTTGTAACAGAGATGTCTGATATGCACGGGAAGGGACATATCATGGTATCCCTGGATGCTAAGAATGGAAAAGTAACCACACATGGGTGGGCAAAATCATCTGTTTTCACACCTCCTGAGCTGGGTTTGCGACTTGAAAAGGCAGGAACGGGAAGCATACTTTTTACTAATATTGATACTGAGGGATTGCTGGAGGGAGTGAACCCTGCCCCCACAACCGAGCTTGTTGAAGCAGTGAATATCCCTGTTATTGCAGCAGGCGGCGTTACTACTGTGGCTGATGTTAAGGCTATTAAGCAGACTAACGCAGCTGGAGCGGTTATCGGAAGTGCTCTGTATACCGGACGGATATCCTTAAGTGAAGCCATCCGGGCCGGACTTTAGATATTCGAGGTTATTTATGTTAGTACGGTTGTTTTTATTATTAATCCTGCTATTCATCAGTATACCTGTTATTAGTGCTGCTACAATTCATGGTACAATATATGAATGGTCCACATTCGAGCCTCTGGATAATGCCCTGGTGGAAGTAAACTCTACTCCTACCCAGTTTCGGGTTGCCACTTCAGGTATATATTCATTCAATTTACAGCCCGGGGACTACCTCATTACAACCTGCTATTACAGAAATGATATACTTGAATATTATTCCCTGGACAATATAACAGTCACAGACAAGGAAGGTGACTATATATTTGACATATTGCTATTTCCCATAGAAGATGAAAGTGTAGACGAGATACTGCCTGAAGAAGTTATTGAAAACATTACTATTGACATTAATGAAGGGGATACTTTTCCAAAATTCGGATGGGAGTATACAGCTTTTGCTCTTTTGGTATTTATTATTGCTGCTATAGCTGCGTATTATCATTCCAAAAGAAATGATGATCAGGATATTGATATGGTACTAGAACCCGAGCTTGAGCCAGAACCAGAACCAGAACCAGAACCAGAACCAGAACCAGAGCCAGAATCAGAACCTGTATCGCAGATAAAATCAGATAGTAAGCCATTAATAGATGCAACCACTCCACTGCCTGATGACATTAAAGAGGTTATTGAAATACTTACCAGATCCGACGGCCGGATCACGCAAAAGGACCTGAGGGGAAAACTTAGAAGTTCTGAAGCAAAAGTAAGTTTGATGATCGCAGATCTGGAAGCCCGGGGACTGATCCGAAAGATAAAGAAAGGACGGGGAAATATAATCATATTAATTGAACAATGATGGGTTACAACTCATTATTGCCTTATCGATAGCATCTTCCAGATCATTTAGATACTCCTTTTGGTGTAGACTTCCATATCCGAATTTTAGATCGGGCCGATATAAACGCTCCATTGTCCCGGCTTTTGGTATGATATCCACATCAATACCACTAAGGTCTACAGCCTTTTCCATAGCTGATCGGAAATCTCCTAAACAGTAAGCAATCCTGTATGAGTAGTGATTGTTAGTCTTCTTGAGATACCGTGCCAGTCGCACGCTCTCGATGTTAACAAATTCTTGTTTGATCTTTGGGTTATCAGAACGTCCAAGCATGAACTTATAGTCCATGAATGGATATTCAGTGTCCAGTTCCCTTGGAGTGATACCACACGTACCAAAGACCACTATATGTACCTGTTCCTCCTTTAAGCGGCTAAATATTACCTTGTCAAATACCTTGTGTGATGGGCTTTCGTGGTAGGGCTTTGTATTTGAACACGGAACGAAAATACCTATATCTCTTTTCGGTGGTTCATATTCATTAAGAACCCATTCGACTGCCCTGATCATGTCAGGGTGGTTGATCACGTTCTCGCCGGTAAGAGGTTCGTTTGAACGCTCGTGTTCAGGGATGATCATTTTTAGCCTCTGATTTGTAGTGGATATGTTCGCATTTTCGATATACCAGATTTTACCTGACTATGCAACTAAATAATTTTTTGGTAGTATTGCATAGTAGGACAGCTTCTATATACAATAAAAGTAATTGCATAGCTTATCTTACATATATAACATAAGGTGAGCAATTTGACGCAAGGATGTCCCCACATTTCAGGTATCTGGTGCAAACTGGATCCTAAATTCTATAAACCAAAACAAGATGAACTGGATAAGTACTGTAGTAATGATAGTAATTATATCAACTGCCCGATCTTTGAGAAATTTGCCAATATGGAAGGCTGTGCCTGCAGCTAGTAATAATTATTAACCAATGACAAATACAGGTTATGCAACCGCTCCAGGTGCAGGTACTATAATCAATGCCATTGCTACGTGGAAAGGTTCAGCTTTTGGAATTGATCTGAAGACCAGGGCAAATGTAAGGTTCACAAACAATAATAAGATCAGTGGAACTATTAAAGGCGGAGGCAATCCATATCTTATTGAAAGGTGTGTGGAGTTGGTATTTAAAAAATTCAATTATCAAGGCGGTGCCGCTGTTACAACTTCAAGTGATATCCCTGTTGCATCCGGGCTAAAGAGCAGTAGTGCTGCTGCTAATGCTGCCACACTGGCAGCTCTTGATATCCTGGGTAAGAGCATGGAGCCGTTAGAGGCAGCCCATATAGGAGTTCAGGCGGCACTTGATGCTAATGTTACTATCACCGGAGCGTTTGATGATGCAGCCGCCTCAATACTGGGGGGTGTAGTGATCACCGATAACAGGTCGCATACACTAATAAGCAGGGAAGAGATAGAATCGGAAGTGATCATCTATTCACCGAATATAAAAGCATATACCTCACGGACAGACGTGGGCAGGTCTCGTCTGATAGCCCCGTGGGTAGATATGGCATATGAACTGGCAATCCGGGGTGAATATAAGAAAGCTATGACACTAAATGGTTTTTTATATAGCAGTGCTCTTGGATTCAATAGCGAACCCATGTTGATGGCGCTTGAGTTGGGAATTGATGGTGTTAGTCTCTCTGGTACAGGACCTGCATATACTGCACTGGTAGAGGGAGAAAAAGGTGATAGATTGGTGGATACCTGGTCATCTTTGGACGGAAAGGTCATTAGGACAAAAATCAATAATACAGGTGCTCAAACAGGAAGGTAATGATTAGTATGAAAAAACTAGAAGATGTAAGAGCCGAAATAGAGACCATTGATCAAGAGATTATCAGATTGATCGCAAAAAGAACTGAACTGGCCAAAGATGTCCTCGAAGCCAAAAAACTAAATAAGATGCCTATTAATGATGAAAACCGAAATCAAGAGGTCATGGAAAGAGTTGCCAATATATCTACGGAATGCGGACTTGATGCAGGTGAAGTGAAAAATATTTTTAAAATACTTATAAAAATGAGTATAGAACGCCAGCATGAGCTAAGCGGTGAAGGTAATCTCCCTTAATAAAAATAATAAATCGTTGTTTTCAAATCAGGAATTTTATCAGGTCTTTATCCAGTCTACTTTCCCGTTCCAGTCTGCTAATTATATCGTTGTCAGATAGTCCTTCTGATTTAAGGCTTAGGACTTTCTCAAAGAAGGCTGGATTGATCTCATAGTATTCATTGATATCTTTCCTATGTCCCCATACGTCTCCTTCCAGCAGGTCTATATCCTGCATTTTCAAAAACATCTTGGTAGATTCTGAGATTGTTTTCATGAAAGAACTTGCTACGTGTATAGCCTTCAGGTTAGGACACTTGTTCACCAGAATCATAATATCCTTGTTTGATGGTCTGAAGGTCAGGTGAACCATTTCTTCATTTATATTTAAGGAATCAATTTCATCCTTTGAGCTTACTACTCTAATTTTCATTTTTATTCACAAAAGTTGAAATTACTTGATTGTATTTAAACCTTTATACTTTATAACAAGTCTAACATTTTGATTTATAACCATATAATCCTTTATTGAAAATAGATTTTATTGTTCTGACATACCGAATCCACCGAAAGGCATATATATCTATTATTATAATATATACTAATATAATTTAAATTAATATAATATACTAAATATCCTATTTTAAACCGGTGTTTTCATGAAAAAAATATTACTACTACTATTAATCATCACCCTCGGTGCAGTTTTCTCCGGGTGCCTGGAGACAAAAGAAGCCGAACCTGCCTTTGTTGATCAAGTAACAATTAATACTCTAGGATGGGAGCAATCAGGGTATGCCCAAGAAGACAGTCAGGTCCATCAAGTTGGTGATATGGATATTGTAATAAATACTGCAATAGTTTCCTATTACGATCAGGCCCTTTTAGATGATATTAACAACCAGTTTGAAGAAAAATCGAAAATACCAATCAGTTCCACAAATTCACAGGATCAAAATATGTTCTCATCCCAATTTATAACAATGCGTCTGGCCCTCCCGGGCGGAATATCCATCCCTGAGTCCATACTTCTTGGAACTGTAGATACTCTCATACAAGAGGTGGCACAGGAGAACGGTATTAAGAATTTCAACGAATCCGGTGAAGAGACAATTATCGTAAGCACAGGATCAACAGTTAAAGCCAGGTCCTATGAAGGATACATTGAAGGAGATAGTGATCAGGATATCAAACTTAAGGTGCGTGGAATCATTGCATCATGGTCCGGAGACGGAACCACAACTATAGTCGTAGGTGTAATACCTGCCGAGGACTTTTCCTATGAAGTTCCGACTCAAACAGGCAGTCCTACTGAACTCATTATTACCATTGATGAGTATGAAGAATACCAGGATATCCTTACACTGATCAAAAGCGTGGAGTAATCATTCTGTTTTTCTTGCGACCAGCTTGATTGCGGTAATCAAGCTGTCTCGCGGCATTATTGTAGCTATAGGGATATTGAGTACTTTTTCTACTGTCGTACTAACGATAGGAGCACACACAAGTCCGGTAGCTCCATCCTTTTCTGCTTTAATAGCTGCTACTATAGCATCTTCCATCGAGACAGCCGAATATTCACGTATGGTTATAAGACGACCATCTATCTGCATTTTTTTTTCTATGATATTATCAAGTACCGGCCGTGCTGCAATAACTGCTATGAATTCATCTTTGACACCTTCGATCCGTTTGATGGTCTTTACAATCTCCCTGACTGTCTTCATGTTAGGATCCCTGTGACCTGAGAGGATCTTATATAGTGTACTGATCGGTATTCCTGATACATCACTAAATTCAACTGCGCTCATTCGTAAGTCATTCTTGATCACTCTGGATAGGGTTTCCTGAAAGCATTCATCTGATTCAAAAGCCGCTTTTATAACTATTTCCACTGAGTTCATTCTATCGCCTGATGATCGGTATTTTTTTGTCACAATAATGTAATTAAACAAGTAATATAATACATTTGGGTATAATATATGGAATATTTGGAAACAATTATATATATTTATTTAAGAATTATCACATAATATTAATTGCCTGAGGTATTAAAATGAAAAAAGGACAGTTAAACATAATAATTATTGCGATCACAGTAGGACTTATTGTATTATCAGGGTGTGTAAGCCCTGACAATGGTGATACATCCATTGACAATAAAACGACCACTGACAATGAGACGTCATCAAACGGCGAGAAACATACTGGTTTGACAGAACTGACATTCGGTTACCAACCAAGTACACATCAAATTGCATATATGACAGCAGATGTAAAAGGCTGGTGGCTGGAAGATCTGGCTCCATTCGGGATCACCAAGATCGATGATATTGAATTTCCTACCGGTGCACCTGAGATGCAGGCTATGCTTTCCGGACACATTGATGTGGCTTATGTTGGTGCAGCACCCGTGATATCAGCACTTGATAAAGGTCTTGATGCAAAGATCGTTGCAGCCGTACAGACACAGGGCTCAAATCTTGTACTCCGCCCTGAAATAACATATGAAGGGCCTGAAGACTTAAAAGGTCTTGAACTTGCTACATTTCCGGCCGGCACTATACAGGATACACTTCTTAGGGACTGGTTAAAGAAAAACGGGATCGACCCTGGTAATGATGTTGAGATACGTGGCATGGGTCCCGGAGAGGCAATAACTGCCATTTCAGCCAAACAGGTTGATGGTGTATTCCTGCCACATCCCGCACCTGCGATCATCGAAAGTGAGGGGAACGGCCGCTCAGTAGTTGCATCAGGTGAAATGATGCCAGACCATGCATGTTGTGTGCTTGTGGTCAGTGGCGATCTAATTCGAGAAGAACCTGAACTTGTTAGCCAGATCATACAAACCCATATCAAAGCAACTGATTATAATTTAGCCCACATAGATGAAGCATCGAAGATCTTTGCAGACATAACAGGCTGGGATGTTGAAAAAGTGGACAAATCCCTGGCTGAATGGGATGGTGCATGGATTTGCGACCCGAACCCGATCATAGGATCAACAGTCAATTATACCCAGGTACAACATGAGCTTGGATATATCGACAATCCACTTACACAAGAGGACATATTTGATACAAGTTTCTATGAAGCAGTAAAAGAATAGGAAGATAAATGGTAGTCAAGCGTACTCCAATAATACATCGTAAAGGACTGGAAGTATTCTCACTATTGGCTGTAGCTGTGATCTGGCAGTTTATTGCAGTTGTGATAGTTAAGAATGATATATTTCTTCCACCTTTTACCGATGTGCTTTTTTCTTTTTTTGAAGTGATTACCGACATATCTGCTTTTTTTAAGGATCTGTCGACCAGCCTGATGCATTTTTCGATCGGACTTTTTTTTGCATTAATAATTGGCATCCCGGTTGGTATTATTATGGGATGGTTCAAGGCTGTAAACCGTATGGTTGATCCATTGATCGAAATACTGCGTCCGATCCCTCCACTTGCATGGATCCCAATTGCGATCATTTGGTTAGGATTTACACACTTATCTGCCGGATTTATCATATTCATAGGAGCTGTTTTCCCGATCATCATCAATACTTTCACTGGATTTAAAGGAGTACCGCTGGTGTATGTTGAAGCCGGAAAAGTATTGGGATGCATACGTGATCGTGACCTGATATGGTATGTTGCTCTTCCATCGGCAATGCCATCTATCGCAGCCGGAATACGCATTGCAATGGGCGTTGGATGGATGTGTCTGGTAGCTGCTGAATATTTCGGGGTCAGTTCGAATGGAATCGGATATAAACTATGGTTTCATTACGGTATCCATGAGATGAATTTTGTAATAGTATATATGCTACTGCTTGGTTTTATAGGACTTATCATTGATAGGTTATTTAGATATTATATTGATAGACGCCTCCTGAAATGGCGCTCAGGAGTAGTGTTGTGAATGGGTAAAGTGACAATAACCAATGTTTCACGAATATTTACCAAAGAAGATGGTACAACAGTCCATGCACTGGATAATGTCAGTCTTGATGTACAAAACCGTGAGTTTATCTGCATCATAGGTCCGTCTGGCTGCGGAAAGACCACTTTTTTACGCATACTGGCCGGACTTGATTTTCCTACTTCAGGTACTATTACCCTTGATGATGTACCTATTAAAGGTCCGGGTCCCAAAAGGGGAATGGTATTCCAGGAATACTCACTGTTCCCGTGGAGGTCAGTTATTGATAATGTTACTTTCGGACTTGAGATCTGTGGTACTAACAAGAAAGAAGCACGTCATATTGCAATGTCATATCTGGAACTTGTGGGATTATCAAAATTCGCAAAGAGCTATCCTAATGAATTAAGCGGTGGTATGAAGCAGCGAGTTGCCATCGCCAGGGCACTTGTCAATGATCCCAGGGTACTGTTAATGGACGAACCTTTCGGAGCAGTGGATGCCCAGACGCGTAACAGGCTTCAGCAGGAACTGTTGAAGATATGGGAACGGGATAAAAAAACAGTATTATTTATTACACACAGTGTAGATGAAGCAGTATTTCTCGCAGATAGAGTAGTGGTATTTACTGCCAGACCAGGCAGAATTAAAGAAATCTTTGACATCGACCTGAAACGGCCCAGAGACAGGACAAGCGTTGAAGCTAATATTGCCAGAGAAAAATTACTGTCCTCACTTGGTACTGAAATAAAAAAGGCCATAGAGTAAGCGATTGTTCACGCTTCGTAGTATTCGGTCTTTCTTCCGGGTTGCTGATCAACCAGGTCCTTTTCCAGTTTGACTAAATAGAAGAATATAATAGAGCCTTCAGGAACCTTATCCCATAGATGGGAATCAACACAGTCTTCTCCTAAATCGTCCACAAGGCCCTGGTATGTAGCTGCTTCGATTTTATCAATATTAATTGCAAAGTCTTCTAAATGTTCATTTTGATTGTTCTTAACCCTATGTACACCTTTATTGTAGAACATTGGAGAAATGAAGGTGCATTGTCCTGTATCCAGTACTTCATCAATCCTGTAATTATCAAGCTCGATAGTGCTTCCTATTCTGGATATCTCAACCTTTTCATTCATATTAAAACCACTAAAATATTCAATTAATTTTTCTTATTATTCTATATGCAATACATTATTTAAAACAATACCTACAGTATTTGCTCAGCAGCGTGCTGGTAAACTCCCAGATCAGATAATTTGAACAGTACAAGTCTGACTTCAGTGATCAGTGGTACCTTTGGTAAATAATTTTTCATTACCTGTAGTACTACTCTAGCAGCTTTATGTATAGGATAGCCATATGCTCCAGTACTTATAGAAGGAAATGAAATGCTTTGTATGCCATTTTCAACAGCCAGGTCGAGGGAATTGATGTAGGCTTCCCTGAGCAGTTCAGGTTCATTATCAGATCCCTGGTTCCATATCGGACCTACTGTATGGATCACATAGCATGCTTTTAGGTTGCCGCCTGTAGTGATAACGGTTTTTGAAGTAGGCAGACCGTCAGGCCACTGGAGACGACGTATCTTCTTGCATTCCTTTAGAATTTCCGGACCGCCGTGGTAATGAATTGCGCCGTCTACACCTCCCCCACCCATGAGGGTTGAGTTGGCTGCATTAACAATAGCATCTGTATTTTGGTCTGTAATATCATCTAATACAAGGTAAAGAACAGTGTTTGATATTTTGTAAGTGATTGGTTCTTTTATCATTGGACTGCAATAGTAATTGAAGATATGTATCCTGTATTTTCAATATCAATAGTAGATGCCATATATAGTTATATTTTAATAATGTATAAGTTTAATCCTTTTTTAAGCTTTCAACAGCTCTATCTTTCCCTCTGAGGCAAGCTTCTCAACACTTTTCGTAAAACCCCCTCTGGAGATTAAGAATAACTTTTTATCACAGGAACTGAACTCGGATAATTCAACTTTTTTCATGAACTTTTCCACCTCCTTATATCCTGTAGCTCTATTCCTCCACTTTATCTCAAAGATATACATTATATTATCTTTCTTACCAATCAAATCAAATTCTATGTCATGTTTATTATAATTATTAAGCACTATGTCAAACTTCTTCTCCATCTTGTATTTGAATTCATACTCTTTTGCTACCCCCAGTTCAGTCCTCGCCTTAAGATACTTCTCCTCCAGATGCTTAAGGTACCGTTTCGTAACGCTTCTTGAGAAGGTTAGCCGCTCTATCCCAAATTCTTTACCTATGATCCAGAGTCCGAGAAGTGGATCCACAATAAAATATTCTCCATCTTCATTTGCTACAAGGTCTATCTCTTCCAGCGCCGAGAGATAATTTCGCGTCTCGCCCTGAGATTTTCCAAGCATTTCAGCAATTCTCGACTGGGTTAAAAAAGGTTCATCTGCAAGTATACGCAGCACCGATTTCAGGGGCGCCTTATATCTTGCCCGTTCAAGGGATGTTGTATATATGTAGTTACACAGGTCATTTATCCGCCCCCCTACTCCAAGTACATCCTCCATAAGCACTTCCTGCAGGAGCATTCTGCTCGGCTTAACGTCAAGCAAAACCGTCTTTTCTTTAAGTCCGAAAGAGACATGCCTGATATATTCCGGGTGTCCATAAGTATATCTATAGATGGCTTCAACTACAGAATTATCAAAATCGTCTATTTTCCTTACCAGTTCATTTGAGGATTCTTTATCCAGATATCTCACGTAAATCTTTGAAAATTGAGCGAAAAGTGGGCTATCTGCATTATTCAGGATGTTTTCCATCATCCTGACTGCTGAGCCACTTATGCAGAATATCATATTTTCATCTTTCAGGTGTTCCCTTAAAATTGCCAAAACATTACCCATGGCCTTGAACCTGTTGAGAAACATGATGTCCTGAAACTCATCGAGAAAAACGAGTACGGGCTTGTTCTCTAGTTCAGAAATCCTTCTAAGTAACAAAAAGCAATATTCAATGAATGTCTGATAATCCACACTGCGCTTCTCATACTCGTTGAAAATGTCTTCCATCAGCGGATAAAGCCCGGGATTGTAGAGTTTCTGGTTGAGCAGCGACGTCCGTGTCAGATACTTTTCTTCCGAATCCCTGTGATATGCCCAGAAAAGAGTAGCAAGAATGAAATGCAGAGAAAAATCCCTGGGTTCGCCCATTATACGCTGCACATTTATGTAAACTGGAATACACTTTGTATGGTTTCTTCTCATGAACTCCTTTATAAGAATGGTCTTACCTATTCTTCTCAGTCCGAGAATGGCGATATCCTCTTTATTACCTTTGTTAGCTTCTTCCAGCATAAACTCCATTCTACCGAGTTCATGCTCTCTATCTACAAATATGTCCTTCTCGCTAGGTGGATAGAAGGCCTCTAGTGGATAATACATATCTATATTAATACTGATATGTATTATAAAGATTTTGGAAATCTCATCAATACCGATAATAATATCGTCAATTCTCATTATGGGATCGCATGTGGGAATTCTTGCATAAAGATATTATATTCAGCTTTAAATATCCCTGCCATTCTGACTCTGGATTTGAACATTGCATAACTTCAATTTGCAGATAATAACATCAACCTGAGTTCGTATCAGTTCGTTGTTTTAAATAAAGGACAGCCTTTATATTAAGTTATACTTGATATACTAGGCACTGTACCATTTTCCAGTTATTTTTCAGACACGGATTTACACGGATTAACACCGATTTGATTTTGATCAAATACCTTCTATCACAAACTTAATGGAATCCTATGATATCGACCACAACAACCTTAAATCCGTGTAACCTGCACGCCCTTCAGGCGTAGCAGGCACTCAACTCCGTAGGAGGTGGGTGTATCCGTGTCTATGAAATTATCGATTTTAACTGTATATATTTTATAAAAATATATCTCAAGTAAATGCGAACGAAGTGAGCATTTTCTTGTAATCCTCTATTGAAATAACTGGTTTTTAGGATAGTGCCGATATACTATAAAAAGAAATATTTATTATATAAGAATCGATAATTATAATATGAGAAATTGTTCGGCCTAATGGGGAGTTGAATAAAATGGCCCACATCTTAGTTGTTGAAGATAATCCAATGAACATGAAACTAGCTGTTGATCTACTGGAATTATACGGACACGAGGAAACAATATTGTAGATATTGTTTTGTAATGCCAGGCTGTTGAATATGGAGAAGTACACATGAGCAGGCTAAGCTGGAGAACAAAATTGCTGGCACTTTTTACACTGGTACTTGGTGCATTACTACTGTTCCAGTTGTTTTATATTATCCCGAACTTCCAGGATCGTGAAGTTGAAATGACAATAGCCAAGCAAGAAGAGATATCTTATCATATAGCCCGGGAAGTAGATATTGATCTGTTCAGGATAGAGGACAGGCTTAAAAGAATCGCGAAGCTCCCTGAATTTTATAATATGGACATTGATAACCAGCATAGTATCATGGTCCAGCATGAAGATATCTCACTGCTCATTTCATCCCTTTTCGTGCTGGATGATAAAGGCTGGTTCATTTCCGGCAATCTTGATAATATCTCGGTTTATACAACCTGCAGCTATGCTGATAAACCTTACTTTTTCGTTCCTTTTGAGCAGGATGAAGTCTATTTCGGTCCTCCGCAATTTTATTCTCGATCAGAGCTTATGGCCACTTCGATAAGCGTACCCATCAAGTCAGAAACAGGTGAGAGAATTGGCGTTTTATTAGCCGGGATGAGGTTGAATGGAATTATTGAGAATATTGCAAATTACCCGCTTGATAATGAGACCATAGCTTATCTGGTAGACAGGGAAGGTACAGTAATTGCTCATTCGAAGATCGATGTATTCTCGCTGGAAGAAGGTCCGCTCTCGCTGGATGGTTGTAATAGCTCGCTGGTGCAGGACATCATGAAAGGGGAGAAGAGCGGTTTTTATGAGCATTATCACGGCAATGTTGCGTATTATGGCGCCTTTTCTACACTGGAATCAAATGGTTGGGGAGTAGTAGTAGGAGCTCCAAAGCATGTAGTACTGGCAGAAACTAATAAAATGACCAGGTGGCTGCTGTCGGTTAGTATAATGATCTTTGTGATCACATTTGCTATTACGATGGTTTTTTCCAGGCAGATAATGTTAGAACAAAAGCAAGCAGATGAGAAACTTGAAATACGGTCCATGGAACTTGAGGTAGCCAGCAAAACAAAATCCGAGTTTCTGGCTAACATGAGCCATGAACTAAGGACTCCGTTGAATTCCATTATAGGTTTCTCAGAGGTCCTACATGATGAAACTTTTGGTCCTGTTAATGAAAAGCAGTCAAAATACTTAAGTAATGTGCTTATAAGCGGAAAGCATCTCCTGGAACTTATCAATGGTATACTCGATCTTGCCAAGGTTGAATCAGGAAAAATGGAATTGGTCTGCGAGGATTTTGAAGTTTCTGCTGTAGTCGATGAGACAATGATGCTGTTATCATCCATTGCATCAAAGAAGAATATAGTGCTGAGTACTTCAGTCGGGCAGGAACTTACTATAGTTCATGCTGATTTAGGCAAATTCAAACAGATACTCTACAATCTCATGAGCAATGCCATTAAGTTTACACCAAAAGGTGGATCGGTTACTGTAGATGCACGGTGTGTGGGAGATATGGTACGAATCGCAGTTTCAGATACAGGGATTGGGATATCGAAAGAGGACCAGGATAAATTATTTGAACCGTTCATGCAGGCTGATGCTTCTACTTCACGGGAATTCGGTGGAACTGGACTGGGTCTTGCCCTTGTTAAGCGATTTGTGGAAATGCACGGTGGTAGGGTCTGGATTGAAAGTGACCCGGATAGGGGAAGTACCTTTATTTTTACAATACCTATTAAAAAAGATATAATTGTTTAGAAGAATTAATAACCTGACTTTGAAAGATCCCAAAAAACAAGCCCATCCACTATCGTTTTTTGTAGCTTCCGGAATGGTATCTCACCACTAATGTGAATTCAGTTCCAAACACTTCTTTTTTTATTCGATAACCCAACACCTTGTGTTTTTTCTTGGTTTCGTACAGTAGATCGAACTCATCAAGTGAAACGTCATATAATTCTTCAGCTTGATTTTTCTTCACTGAACCAACGATATGCATTTTTGAAATAACCTTGTCAATATTTATCTTCGAATTACAGCCCTTGTCGATAACCAAAACAATATCCTCATGCGTCACATCTATCGAATCTAATCGCTCAACGATTTTATCAAAGATTATTTCAAATGTTGTGATTCAATCTCTTGTAAGAATCAATAATTCAGAATAAAAATTATGACATTTGGAATTTTTCAGAGTGTTGTCACTAGGGTATTATGTTCAAGAGAATATAAAGTATTAACCAAAATTGAATTTAGCCCGATTTAAAGGAGAAAAGCCTTTCCATTCACCTGTATTAAAACAACTTTTGTTGAAAAATATAAACAAGTTATAACAAAAATTAGAAAAGCCATCATTATTTTTAAAAGATCTAGCTTGAGTGATGATATCAGATATTAAAGAGAAAATTTGCTCCATCACATTATTAGTTTCTGGTAATTATTTATTTTTCTCTCCTTAAAAGATATACTACTGCTATTAATCCTATAAATGCAAAAATACCTTCAAAACCTGCTTGTTTTTGAACAGGTGTAGTGATTGGTATTTCTGTTTGTACTGGAATATCAGGTATTGAAATTTAGGATGTTGGAGTGCTTACTGTTGGTTCTAAAGAAATATACTTGCGAATTAAAATCCAATCATAGCTTGTATCTTGAATGTCATAACTTTCCGGTCCATGGAATGCTCCAAGAGAGATGTAATTAATGTTTTTAACCCATTTACAATTGTATACCCATTCTTGCGTTCTGTTCTCAGTGAGGCTTACTCCACCCGGGTGGAATTTTGCTCCCAGGATATACCATACATTATCTTCTGATGTAAAGACATTCATAGTACCACCACAATTGTAGTTAATACTTGATCCGCTTGCAGTCAACCGAAGAAGATCCCTTGAGTTCCAGTCCCTCATATACAAATTAGTGGCATCAGCTCCATCATTGTGATTCAGGGTATAGTGTGAGGACTGGGCCGAGAGGCTTCCACTATATCCAGAATTAATGTGATGATACATTATCTTTCCTTCTAGAACATAGCCGTCATTTAAATTAAGAGCGAGAGAATCAGCTATCGAAATTGCTCCAACATTAATTCTCAATTTACTATGTAAGACAGAATAATCATTTGCATTTATCTGCCATTTATCCATATCCGGACTCTCTCCTAAAAAATCATCAAAGAACTCAAAGACCTCATCTCCATTACTCACACCTTCCGCACTCGGATTGCCGTAGTGCAAATATATCGTTACAGTACCGCTTGCAGGGATATATGGAACTTTCATCCAAATTATTGCATGTTTGCCAGAGTAATCGTATTTCTCGATCCAGTAGCTCAATTCTATTCCATCTATATCGGTAAATCTAATATCATTTCCATTAGACTGTGCTTCTGTGGGAAAGTCGCTACCTGATAATTCCACAAGAACCTGATAATCAGCCAAGGATTTACCAGAATTTTCATGTATCGTTAGCTCTTTTTCATACTCCCATGTCCCACTACCGGAGTTAGATAAATCTCTTGCATAAGCAGCTGTAATATACATCGCAATGCAAAAAACAAGGCATATTATTAATAGTTTTTTCATTTTAGCCATCTCTTTTTTTCGCGTTTTAACCCATGTTCTTCAATCACAAACATCACAACTTTGGTACAATGTCTGTTTTAATCCAGAATTTTTTGCTATCTAATGGTTAAAATTTTATTTAATTATTATTATAAACTAGCGTTCATGGATATATTATTTTCTATTTATTCCCATGTTTGTAATTGCAAACATACTTATTTCTATATAAGCAGCACCAGTCCATATGTTTTAATAATCTGCTCAAATGAAGTAACTACCTGAAGATCAAATCCACCGGCACGAACAGTAGCATATACATCAATACCGCTGGCTTCCATGGAAGGCCGCATCATATCAGGATGTCTACACAGCCGCTTAACAGTATTCAGATCAATATCACCTTCCTCTGGCAGGCATGTCTCACACAGTGAGCATGGATATGCACCAAATCCGAATACTTTATAGTATCCGCTAAGAAATGCATGCTGCTCCAGTTTAAAGATCACATCCTGTACTATCAGGATAAGGTCCCACAGATGATGATGGATATGCCTGGGGTCTACAGATGTTTCTTTAGGGAGGCCTATAAATTCAACAAGTACAGCGTGTTCATATTCATTCAGTAACTTCCCTGTCTCTTCCGGAGTGGGAGAATACGGCGGACATGAGAGATGTTTTCCATACGCTTTACAGCCGTATTTGCATTTGAACCGAACCCAGGTGGCGGTTTGTATAATGTCAGTAGAGATAGGACGCAGGTCATTTGCACCATTATTTATTGCGATTGAGTGTAGTTCTGATATCAATATGTTTCTTTCTTTCATTTATAGAGTTCCTCAATACCTGTCAAAAATTCTTCAATGCCTTTTTAATAATATCAATATCATCCGATCGATACACAGCACCAACTCCATCATTCCTTGAGTATAAATCAAGTCCTCTTATCACCACTACCGGCATACCCCAATTTCCTTCCCCCATCAGACAATTCGCAAACCCGGCGACTTCATCTACTACTGCTTCATTAGCTACTTCGAGTACGTTATCAAACAAGTCCGTACTCCCCCTCCAGTCATGATGTGTCATGATACCTGCTGCTCCTATGGCAAAACCTGTTTGACCTTCCCTAAATGCACGTCCGTTCGTATCAGTAATAACCACACTGACTTTTTTTCCTGTAAGCCTGAACAGGTCATCTTTAATTTTTTTAGCACTACCGTCTGGATCAACAGGGAGTAATAACAGTCCGTCTGCCACATTAGACTGGTCGATACCGGCATTGATACAAATATTACCACAATGATGCCGTACTAAAAATATTGGTGATTCAAGGATCACTTCATTACTTTCATCCAGGACAGCCTGAACAAATTCAGCATTCATCCCATTCTTTTTAGAGATATTTAATGCCTGCTGTGTAGGAACTATTTTTAATGGATCAATAATATGGTCTTGCGCTTTTGAAATGATAGTAGATGCAATTGCTATAATATCATATTCTTCTAATAGGGTTCGCTGGCATATAATCTCAGCAATATCATCACCTTTTGTTATCATCGGGATATTATCAACAGTAAATGCATTTATGTTCATTTGCATACCTCTTAAGTAAAATGCTCACTCCGTTCACATTTTCTAATCTTCCATTCCTCTGGAATGTCGGACGAAGATTCTACGAATCTTCGGCTCTTTTAAGAGTCTCAGTCAAGAAAATCCGAGCGTTAGCGAGGATTTTGTTCTAGGTCAACATCTTACCAGACCAATATTCTTAACTTTATCTGATATAAAATTTATGATATTTTATTTGTATATACATCTTTCCATATCGTTTTTGGGTATACTCAGCAGACGATATATAGAGTTTTTCCTATCCCCTCCCATATGGAATGGAACTTCAAATCGTTTAAAATCAATAAAACCCAGATAATAAATACGAAAACTTATACTATCTAAACTCAATATAATCTCTAGTATTTTATTCCAAACAAGGAGGTCTTAATAATTAAAGAAGTGATCTGGATCGAAAAATATCGCCCGAGGATGCTAAAAGATATAGTAGGACAGGATGAGATCATTAAACGACTCCAGTCTTATGTAAAATCCGGTAATATGCCACATTTATTATTCACTGGTCCCCCCGGCGTTGGAAAGACAGCATCAACAGTGTCAATTGCCAGAGAGCTGTACGGTGATACATGGACCAATAACTTCACAGAATTAAATGCCAGTGATGAACGCGGCATTGATGTAGTACGTCATAAGATCAAGAACTTTGCCCGTACCTCTCCGTTAGGAGATGCCGATTTTAAAATAATTTTCTTAGATGAGGCAGATGCTCTGACCCAGGATGCACAGAGTGCACTACGCAGGACCATGGAAAAATATACCAGTAACTGCAGGTTTATTCTTTCATGCAACTACTCATCCAAGATCATCGATCCGATCCAGTCCAGATGTGCAGTATACAGGTTCGCTCCCATTTCCCATGACGCTGTAAAGGAACGTATTATCCATATTGCTCAACTTGAAGACCTTACCATCACAGACGATGGGGTAGATGCTATTATATATGTATCCCAGGGTGATATGAGAAAAGCCATTAATGCCCTGCAAGCAGCCGGACTGTTAAATAAAGAAATTAGTATGGAAGCTATCTACCAGATAACAGCTACAGCCAGACCAGAAGAGATCGGAGAACTTATCAGCCTTGCTCTGGATGGGAATTTTATAGGTGCCAGAGAAAAACTTGACAGTCTGCTACTTAACCAGGGCCTATCAGGAGAGGATATCATCATTCAGATACACAGGACCATGTTTGATAAAAGTATCCCCAACACCATGAAAGTGAAGTTGATGGACCGGATAGGTGAGATAGATTTCAGATTGACCGAGGGTGCTAATGAAAGGATACAGTTAGAAGCATTACTTGCATATTTTATACTTATCGGAAAAGAAAATGACTCTTAGTATTGCATTAGCTGAATTTTTATCATCAATACCTCACTGGATAGCTACCATTGTCATAGGCATGCTGCCAGTATCAGAACTAAGGGGTGCTATACCCGTAGCTCTTACTATTTATGAAATGTCAATCCCGGAAGCTTATTTTTTAGCAGTTATCGGTAATATGATCCCGGTGATACCACTGCTTCTATACCTTGAACCTGTATCTGATTTTCTCAGGCGCTGGAGGGTATGGGATATCTTTTTTACCTGGCTGTTTTCAAAGACCTATCATAACCATAATGAACGGTTCGAAAAATATGGAACATTAGCACTTACTATATTTGTCGCCATCCCGTTGCCTATTACCGGGGCATGGACAGGATGTGCCGCAGCCTTTGTATTTGGTATAAAGACCAGTCATGCCCTTTTGGCTATATTTATCGGTGTGCTTATATCAGGGATTATTGTAACTGTTCTTACTGTTACCGGGATAGGTCTTATAGAGATCATTTAAGAACAAAATCCTCTATAGCGCTCTGATTTTCTAGAGATATATTATAAAACGTAAAGAGCAGAGGTGAGGCCCTTCACGTTTTATTTCGCAGGGAGCAGATATAAATCCAATAAAAAAAAGTGGATGAATTATTTCTCTTAATTGACTGAATTTATTCCTTGAAAAAATCCTCACTTGTTCGCTTTTTCTAAGTCTATAAAAAAGTATATACTTTTCTATATGTGAACAAAATAACAAGGTGCTTATATCTGCAATGAATTTTGGAAGGTGTCATGTGTAATAAATTTTTCGATTTTATTAACACGACATGTGAACATAAAGTCATATTGTATGGAAATGAGATATATGAACGAAGAACAATTTCTTCCATATGGTCGGATTTTCTTGACTGAAGCTTCGAAGAAGCTGAAGATTAGAAGATTCGCAAAATCTTCGTTTGACATTCCAGAGGAATGGAGGATTAGAAGATTCGTAGAATCTTCACCTGAAGCTCTTAAAAGAGCCGAAGATTAGAAAATGTGAAACATTTTCGATATATCAATATACTTGATATATACCAAACCGTATCTGTTTTTTGTAACATTCTGCCACAAGAGCACAGAGATGCCTTTTCCGTCCCCAACTCCTATCTTTGTGCTCTCTGTGACCTCTGTGGCAGCTATATATAGTTCCAAATGACACTTGCGGAGTAGTATATTATTAAAAATTAAAATCACAAGATTTATTAAGTATAATTTATTTCAAATAAACTCATATGATATTTAAAAAAATAAGTTATCCCATATTATCTTTATCGATAATAATATTATTATATACTATGTTTATAACTCCCGCCGTAGCTGATCAAATAAATATCAATCTCAATGCTCCTGATATGGTTGATGGCAACTTTAATGTTACAATTGATATGGAAAATGTCAATGATCTTGATTCTGGGCAGTTCGATATATATTTCGATCCTGCAGCAGTGAAGGTTATAGGCATTAGTAACGGAACTATTAATGGAAAAACCATACCTGCAGACAGTCAGGCGCTTAGCGCAAACACCATCAGGGTGCTTTTCAATCTTCCTGGAATTGAAGGGATATCCGGATCCGGATCCCTGGCAACGATACATTTTGAAACAATAGTACCAGGAGATTGTGTTATGGAAATATCTAATGTTTTACTCGTTGATACTATGGCCCAGGAAATACCAACAAATCAAAATAATATTGAAAATACATCCGGTTCTGCAACTGAACCGACAAAAACGGATAAAACTGAAACACCAGGATTTCAAATACAATTTGTGATAGTGCTATTTGTTGTAGCATATCTCGTTCTTCGGGTAAAAGGAGGTAATGCATGATGAGAGATATTAGATTTGGAATTACTGTTTTGATCATAAGTGTGGTACTCCTGGTATCAATGCCATGTGTAAGTGCTGAGCTTTTTGGAGATGCAAACGGAGATAAACAGATTAATACACTCGATGTAACCATGATCGAGCGGATGATCCTTACAAACGATAAGGAGAGTCCGTTAGCCGATGCAAATCAAGATGGCAGTATCAATACAGAAGATGTGACCTACACCGGATCGATCATTCTTGATCGGGTAGGATTCCCGGGCGGACACATGAACATAGGGATGATATTCGGTCCGTCACATACACTTGATCCCGGGGTAAAATGGACCGGGTGGTATATGAGGCAAGCTGGCATCGCAGAAACATTATTTTGTTATAACGAAGACCTTGAACTTACACCCGAACTTGCTACGGGGTATACACAGTTAAGTGATACGCAGTGGCAGATACATCTCAGAGAAGATGTAACCTTCCATGATGGAACTCCATTCAATGCAGATGCAGTAGTATATTCCATCGAACGAGTTACAGATGAATTAAATTCAAGACACAATGAGTATAAACATATCGAATCTATTGTCGCAGAAGATGAACATACTGTAAAGATCACCACGACCGAGCCATATGCACTCACAATAGCAACCCTGACTGATCCGCTCGTTTCCATGGTGAGTCCTGCGGCAGGTGAGGCCGGTCTTCTCAATACAACTCCGGTATGTACCGGTCCGTTTAAGTATAAAAGTCACGAGCCTTCAGTTAGTCTATCAGTTGTAAGGAATGAAAATTACCGGGATGGTAAAGCTAAACTTGAAAGTGCAAAGATTTATTACCTTAGTGAAGGCGAGACAAGGTCGATTATGCTCCAGAGTGGAGATGTTGATATAACGATAGGTCTTCCGTTACCAGTGGTCAGCAAGATCGAGAGTGATTCGGATCTAAGAATTGTTACTGACGAGACACTACGCCTCTACTTTATATTTGTGAATAATGCTAAAGCGCCTCTTGATGACATAAGGGTAAGACAGGCGATCAACTATGCCATTAATCGTGAGCAGATCGTTGATGCGGCGCTGGAAGGTATTGGTGGCGTATCAGCCATCGGGATGTTCCCATCGGTCTTCCCATGGACAAATGATGATCTTACCGGATATCCGTATGATAAGGATAAGGCCCTGTCATTGCTGGAAGAAGCAGGAATTTCCGATACCGATAACGACGGTATACTGGAATATAATGGAGAGGATTTCCAGCTTACTATTAAATTATACACCTCTCGGGCTACCATGCAGCCCGGTGCAGAGATGATAGAAATACAACTGGAAGATATCGGTATCGATGTAGAACTCCAGCTTCTTGAATCAGCCGCTATAAAGGAAGATATGGTAAGTGGTAACTTTGATCTGGCATTCTATTCATATAATTCAGCGCCAGTTGGTGACCCGGACAGCTTCCTGACCAAACACTTTGACTCAACAGCCGGTTTTATGGAAAATGGATGGATACAGTATTCAAATGATACAGTAAATTCGTTACTGGTAGATGCAAAGATAGCCATGGATCAAAGTGAGAGAAAAGGCTACTACGACCAGGTACAGGCAATCATTGTAGAACAATCCCCTGAAATGTTCATCTTTCATGAGAAACAACTTGTAGGACAACATGTTGATGTGATAGGTTATGTGCTTTATCCGAATGAGATTACCTTCCTTACTAAAGAAATGTATAAAGGATAATTCATGCTCGATTATTTAATTAAACGATTAATTCAAATAATCCCTGTATTACTGCTGGTTTCGATAATAAGTTTCTCGATAATCTATATAGCACCCGGAGATCCGGCAATGACATTGTGTGCCGGACCGGATGGTCAGGTGGATCCTGAATATGTAGAGGAATTCACGAAAAAATATGGGCTGGACCAACCCCTTTATGTTCAATACTTCACATGGTTAAAAAATGTTCTACACGGTGATTTTGGATACTCCTATAAAACCCAGCAGCCTGTTTGGGATATTGTATTGTCTGCATTTCATGCTACATTAAAACTCGCAATAGTGAGTCTGGTCATTTCATTGATCATTTCGATCCCTCTTGGGATCATCTCTGCGATCAAACAAAATTCCCTTACAGATACCTTTTGTATGATCGGTGCAACACTCGGAGTTTCCATGCCAAATTTCTGGTTAGGATGCTTACTTATGCTGATCTTCGCAGTTTCCATAAATTGGCTCCCGGCAGCCGGTTACGGAGATGGTGGTGATCTTGAACACATCATACTACCTGCTATAACACTCGGAGTCAGCTCGGCTGCAATCACTGCAAGATTGATGAGATCAAGTATGGTTGAATCACTCTCACAAGATTATATATTGACCGCCCGTGCAAAAGGCGTATCCGAGAGAACGATCACTTTAAAACATGCCATGAAAAATGCCCTCATTCCGGTTGTAACCATGATTGGCCTGAACTTTGGTTTTTTACTTAATGGTTCACCAGTAGTTGAAACTATTTTTTGCTGGCCAGGTCTCGGGGAATTGACAGTCCGCTCAATGGAGATGAGGGATCATATGGTAGTCCAGGGGTGTATGATATTTATAGCCCTGCTTTTTATTGCAGTCAATCTGGTCGTTGACATTTCATATAAGTTTCTTGATCCAAGGATAAGTTATGAAAATGAATAATTCACGTTTCAATAACATTGTAGGGCATATTAAAAGAAGTAGATCTGCCACTCTTGGTACTATTATTATCCTACTGCTTATTCTTGCTGCTATCTTTGCACCCATATTGGCACCATATGATCCTATAGAAACGAATGTAGAAGATAGATTAATGAAGCCCTGTATTGAACATCCCCTTGGAACGGATCACCTTGGCAGAGATGTTTATAGCAGGTTATTATACGGTGCAAGGATCTCACTAACTGTCGGAATAGTTGTGGTTGGCATATCTGCTTTGATCGGAGTTATACTTGGAATTTTCGCAGGATTTTACGGTGGGCTCACCGATTCTACGATCATGCGGCTGGTTGACGCTTTTTTAACATTTCCGAGTGTCTTTTTAGCTATAGTGATCGCAGGTGTACTTAAACCTGGTCTTGTCAGTGTGATAATTGCTTTAATAGTAGTAGGATGGACAAAGTATTCAAGGGTTGGACGAGGTTCGGTATTATCATTAAAAGAGAAGGAATTTGTAGAATCTGCAAGATCACTGGGTGTACATGACCGTTATATCATGTTCCGTCATATATTTCCTAACATCATTACTCCAATAATCATAGTGGCTACACTTGGTATGGCTGATGCAATATTATCACTGGCATCCCTGAGTTTTCTTGGTTTTGGTCCCCAACCCCCTACACCTGAATGGGGTGCAATGCTGAATGCCGGACGCCCATTTATGCAAACAGACCCACATCTCATGATCTTCCCGGGATTGGCAATAATGATACTGGTACTGGGGTTCAATCTACTAGGAGACGGGCTCAGGGATATACTGGATCCGAAACGGGAGATAATTGAATGAGCCTGGTTGAAATTATCGGTCTAAGTGCCCACTTCCCTACCCATGATGGAATTGTTAAAGCAGTTGACAGGATCGATCTGAATATAGAGGATACAGAGACACTTGGATTGATTGGTGAGACCGGTAGTGGAAAATCAGTACTTGGACTTTCGATCACACGCCTTCTGCCTCCGACTGCAATAGTAGAGGGAAAGATCATCTACAAGGGAAGAAATCTGTTGACTGTTAGTGAGGATGATATAAGAAAGATCAGAGGAGGAGAAATTACCAATATACTCCAAAACCCGACCACTTCTTTAAATCCGGTCGTTAAGATCGGTGAACAGATCGCAGAAGCTATCAGGTTGCATCAGGGACTAAATAAGAAGGAGGCAAAAGAAAAAGCTATTGAAATGCTTGATGCGGTCAAAGTACCATCACCATCCAAACGGGCCCAGCAGTATCCACATGAGTTCAGCGGTGGAATGAAACAGCGTGTTATGATCGCAATTGGACTTGCCTGTGATCCTTTTTTTATCATAGCTGACGAACCCACTAAAGGACTTGATGTTACCATAAAAGTACAGATCGTTGATCTGATGAAAGAGATGACAGAACATAAAACAATGTTGCTTATAACCCATGATCTTGGTGTTGCGGCTGCTATGTGTGATCGTATTGCACTAATGTATGCAGGGGAGATCGTGGAATGTGCCACTCCTTTGGATCTGTTCGAGAAACCAATGCACCCCTATACCAGAGGGTTTTTAAATTCACTACCGCATAGAGGGCTTACACCGATACAGGGTATGAGTCCATCACTGATTAATTATCCGGATGGATGCAGATTTTCTCCCAGATGTGAATACGTGAATGAAGAATGTATACATCATCATCCTGATATGTTCAGGATAGAATGTGAACATTTTGTGAGGTGCTTTAATGCTCGAAGTTGAAGGTTTAACAAAATATTATTCATCCGGAGTGATACATAAACGATATGTTAAGGCAGTTGATGGTGTATCACTTATAATAAAAAAGGGGGAGACACTGGGACTCGTTGGTGAGAGCGGATGTGGAAAGACAACAGTTAGCAGATTGATTTTAAGATTGATCAAACCAACTGGCGGAAAGGTATTATTTGATGGTGTTGATCTGTTTGCATTAAAAAGAGAAGAACTACGTAAGATCAGATCAAGAATGCAGATGATCTTCCAGGATCCTGAATCTTCGCTTAATCCCAGAATGAAGATAAAAGATAGTATATCAGAACCACTTAAATTACGCAAGCTACCAAAGAAAGAAATTGAGCAGAGGATCCTGGAGTTGATGGAAATAGTCGAACTACTTCCTGAACACATCAACCGATATCCATACCAGCTCAGTGGCGGTCAGAACCAGCGTGTCATACTGGCAAGGATCATCGCAGTAAATCCGGATTTCATCATTGCTGATGAACCAACATCTGCTCTGGATGTTTCGGTTCAGGCACAGATATTGAATATGATGAAGGACCTGCAGAAGAAGTATGACCAAACATATTTGTTCATTTCACATGACCTTGATGTTGTGAAGAGCATAGCTGATAGCATAGGGGTCATGTATTTAGGTAGGATACTTGTATATTCAATAACGCAAAGCATCCATATACACAGGGACTACTATCTGCCTCTGCAGCTACGGTGGGGCTTACTATAAAAGAAAAGAGCGAGCGAATAATTTTAGAAGGAGATACACCGAATCCGATGGATATACCCACCGGGTGCAGATTTCACCCGCGGTGTTCACGTATGGAAGAGAGATGTAAGGTTGAGGAGCCGGAAATGGTTGAGGTTGAAGAGGGACATTTTGTAGCATGCCATTTTTTTTAACGTATAGGAAAGTATAAACGCATTTATTTATATATTACGAAAAATTATATACTTTTTCATAGTATACCAAGTATAAGGCAACTCACAAATAATAATTTACCCATTGCTGAACGAAACATCCTTTCAAGCGTGTTTGTTACAGGTCTGCCACTATTAAGTGAATATAAGTCACTACATTCTTC
>JAIOQW010000181.1 GCA_021108405.1 Methanosarcinales archaeon | reverse complement strand
TCGGGTTGGATTTGCACCAACTGGCGATTATGAACTTTGCTCGGCACTCCTGTGTTAATCCGTGTCTGAAAAATAACTGGAAAATGATATAGTGTCAAAATTTATTAAAAAATAATAAATACTGTCAAAATAATCAGATTGGATACATGAAAGACAACGAATACAATAAAAAAATTATAGATATCCCCCGCATACTCATAGCAGGAGATCGCTCTTCCAGCGGCAAAACAACTATTTCTACGGGTCTGATGTCAGTTCTACACCACAAGGGACTGCGTGTCCAGCCCTTTAAGGTAGGACTGGATTATATAGACCCCAGCTACCATACTGAAGCTACGGGCCGTCCCAGCCGCAACCTGGACGGATATTTAATGGACAGAGATTCAGTATTGGAAGTATTCAACCACGGTATCAATTATAACGGCGGAGCAGACATTGCCATTATTGAAGGAGTTAGGGGACTATATGAAGGTCTTGAAGCTTTGAGTGATACAGGAAGTACTGCCCAGATAGCTAAGATACTCAACTGCCCTGTCATTCTGGTCATTAATGCACGCAGTATTACCCGCAGTACGGCTGCACTGGTTATGGGATATAGTTCCTTTGACCCTGATGTCAATATCGCAGGAGTGATCCTGAATAATATAGGAGGGGCCAGACATGCACAAAAAGCACGTGATGCTATAAAGGCATATACTGATATACCGGTTATCGGTGAGATATTGCGTGATGATTCAATGAAGATCAGTATGCGTCATCTGGGACTTATCCCTGCAATGGAAGGACGCCGTATGCAAGCTGATTTTGATCACCGCATAACAGTGATCAAGGATATTATCAAAACAAGTGTGGATATCGATTCATTGATCGAAATAGCTAACAAGGTACCGCCACTGGAAATAAAAGACCCGCAGATATTCGTACCTGCAATAAAAAGAGGTGCCCCTGTTATCGGGATAGCAATGGATGAAGCATTCAATTTCTATTACCGTGATAATCTGGACCTGCTTGAGATTGCCGGAGCCAAACTGGTCTATTTTAGTCCTGTCAATGACACCCATCCACCTGCAATGGATGGAATGTATATAGGGGGCGGATATCCAGAGCTTTTTCCACAGGAGCTATCTGACAACGAGAGTATGCGTAATGATATCAAAGAGATGTCACTCTCGGGTTTACCCATATATGCCGAATGCGGCGGGTTGATGTATCTTACCAATGAGCTTATTACAGGTAAAATAAGTACTTCTTCATATCGATCAGCAGACATGCCTCCCGGTGAATATCCAATGGTAGGGGCACTTCCTGGCAGGACACTTATGGGACATACCCGTATAGTAAGCTACAGTAAAGGAGGTTTTATTGAAAGTACTCCTATCGGACAGAAAGGAGATACATTCATCGGTCACGAGTTCCACCATTCGGAGATCATTGATCTTCCTGATAATTCCAGGTTCGGGATTGAACTTACAAGAGGAAGCGGTATTAAAGATGGTTATGACGGATTGATGTCAGGGAACACAATAGGAGTTTATTCACATATGCACGCGGCATCGTATAAGGAATTTGCTGTACGGTTTGTCGATGCATGTAGCAGGTGAATATTACTCAAGCTCACTACCTATAGGCCCGATCTGTATCAGATCATCCACAAACTGTGTGATTTCACTGGCAAACTTTGTTCCTTCACTGGCAGCTATTGAGATTATCCTCACACGTTGTGGTTCGATTCCTTTACTTGACATCTGTTCCTTAAGAATGTCAATTCGCTGGCCAGCCTTTATTCTACCATTAAGATAATGGCAGTCATCAGGTCTGCAACCGGCGATCAGAACACCATCAGCACCTCTTTTTAGAGCTTCCATAACAAATAAAGGATTCACTCTACCCGTACACCGAACCTTGATAATTCTAATATTCGTAGGATAAGATAAACCCTGTGAACCTGCCAGATCAGCCGCAGCATAACTGCACCATTGACATAAAAATCCTATGATCAATGGCATCTCTTTGATATCACTGGTAGCTGCTTTGATCTGTGCCATTATCTGATCATCTGTTGAATGTCTTGGCTGCAGAGCTCCCTGCGGACATGCTGCTGCACATAATCCACAGCCGCCACAGGTTAATTCATCTACTACCGCTTTTCCATCTTTTACAGTTATTCTGCCATATGAACAAACTTCTTCACATAAACCGCATCCTCTACATAGATCTTCTATAACCTTAATGCTCATGATATCCTTTTGGATCTCTCCGCTATGTAGCAGTCCCATAGCCCTGGCTGAGGCGGCCATTCCCTGAGCAATAGATACCTGGATCTCTTTCGGACCTGATGCACACCCGGCCACGAACACACCTCTGGTATGGGTATCTACAGGACGCATCTTGGGATGTGCAGGTCTGATAAACTTATCAGGACGTCTGGTTAGTTTCAAATCACTGATAATATCATCTACTTCACTGTTGGGTTCAAGACCAACAGACAGTACTACCAGATCCACAGTCTCATCTATTATATCTGCTGTAAGAGTGTCCTCATAAGTTATCACAGCTTCTGAGTTGACTTGTTTTACTGATGCCACCCTGCCGCGTATGAACTCAACACCTTTCTTCTGGTTCCTGATGTAGTATTCTTCATAGTCCTCTCCACCAGCCCTGATGTCAATATAGTGAATACTTACATTAGCCTGTGGATCCCTGTCTTTGATAAGTCCTGCATTCTTAATAGCAGCCATACAGCATATTCTGGAACAATATGGATTCCCTACCAATTCATCCCTGCTGCCCACACATTGTATAAAAGCTATACGTTTTGCAGGATGACCATCATAAGGGCGCACTACCTGGCCGTAGGTGGGACCTGAGGCATTAAGCATCTGTTCAAGTTCTATACTGGTGATAACGTTCTTGATACTACCATAACCGTATTCAGGTTTTCTTGTGGCATCAAAGATCTTATATCCGGTAGCTACGATAACAGCTCCGACATTAAATTCCACAATGTCTTCTTTTTGGTCAAAGTCAATGGCTTCAGGTTCACAGGCCTTCTCACATAACTTGCAACCTATACAATGCACAGGGTCGATCACAGCTATATGCGGTACAGCCTGGGACATAGGTAAATATATGGCTTTATGCAGGCTTAATCCCCTATCTGTTTCATCAGGAACCTGTACCGGACAGACTGACTCACACAGCTCAATGCAGCCTTTACATTTTGATCCGTCTACATATCGTGGCTTATGCACCACTGAAACCTGGAAATCTCCAATATGGCCTTTGATCTTATTAATAGTGGAGTAAGTATGCAGTGTGATGTCGGGATGGTCTGCAACTTCGGTCATCCTGGGAGCTAATACACACATAGAACAGTCATTTGTCGGGAAAACTTCATTTAACCGTGCCATCCATCCGCCTATGCTGGAATCCTTCTCGACAAGATGTACCTTGACTCCACTATCTGCCAGATTAAGAGCGCACTGGATACCTGTTACTCCACCGCCAATTACCAGTACGTCTTTATTAACAGGCACGCTTTCAACTGTAAGAGGAGTAAGATTTCGCACCCTGGCTGCTCCCATGGCGATCAGGTCTTTAGCTTTCTGCGTAGCATAATCATAGGAATCCCTATGTACCCAGCTACACTGTTCCCTAATGTTCACTATCTCTACCATATACGGATTCAGACCTGCTGCCTGAGCAGCACGCGAAAAAGTGATCTCATGTAGAAGTGGTGAACATGCAGCTATTACGATACGGTCAAGCTTATGATCCTCTATGTCCTGTTTTATCTCATCCTGGCCCTGATCACCGCAAGCGTAGGTAATGTCCTTTGCTACTACAACGCCAGGTAGGTCCCGGGCAAAGGAGCAAACTGATTTAACATCCAGATAACCTGCGATATTACTACCGCAGTGGCATATGTAGATCCCTATGTGCATGTGATTGATACCTCTATGTTAGTTTTATACCTTTTTTACTGTGAATATTTTATAAAAGTATATCGAAGGTTTTATGATTTTTCTTAGTATATCAAGTATAACTTGAATCGAAAATACTTTGTATTTTCTAATCTTCGGCTCTTTTAAGAGCCTCAGGCGAAGATTCTACGAATCTTCTAATCCTCCATTCCTCCGGAATGTCGGTCAAGAAAATCCGACCGAAGGGAGGATTTTGTTCATCCGGATGTCGATACTTACCTGTCTTGATAATCGCGTAAACCAACCCTGCAATCACGCTTATGGTTAATATTGACATGGGGAAGAAACCGAATTCAAAACCTTCTCCTATGCTATGATATTCTGGCATTGGTGTTTATTTTTCATAAAAAAACTTCTTAAGTACTAATAATACTACAGCGATGACAAACAGATTAAAGATTGATCTGATCAAATCCTGATACCTGTATTCAATTATGTCACAAATAGCAGATTGCATACTAGTGTAGAAACCAAATGAAGATGCCAGCAGCAGCAACATTAGAATTATTGTGCCACCCACTTTAACTATCTTAGTTGTTGTTTCTTTAGTAGATAGTGTATTAGGTACATTGTCTTCCATCATTCAGACCCAATTCTTAAATTTATTCAATAGTCTAAATAGTTTTCGATTGAGAGATAAGTAAAATAGAAATGTAGAGATATTTAAACCCCTAAAACAATATAACAAAACATGCTTACTAACAGTTATATTCACATTCAGGGCATAGGAGCTGCAACAGAGAAAAAGATATGGAAATGCGGTATCGGGTCATGGGATGAGTTCAAGCAGAACCCGGGATCTACAGGACTTACCGGATCCAGGATAAAGGCCATATTGCAAGGTGTTAATGAATCTCAACAGCGGCTTAAGACAAAAGACCATATTTTCTTTGCCGGGGCACTGCCAAAGAACGAGCATTGGAGAGCATACCGTGCATTCAAGGACCAGACATTGTTTTTGGATATCGAGACTACAGGTCTTGCTCCATGGAATAGTGAGATCACTTTAATAGGTGTGCATGGGGGAGGTAAGACCCGCGTATTTATAAAAGGAGTTGATCTTGAGGAATTTGAGGGTGTTCTTGATAATTGTAAAACCCTTGTTACTTTTAATGGAGCCAGGTTCGATCTACCCTTTATTAAGTACCATTTTCCACAAATTACATTCGACCAACTGCATATCGACCTGATGAGTCCATTGCGCAGGATCGGTTTAAAAGGCGGTCTTAAACACATTGAAACAGTGCTCGGCATATCAAGGTCTGATGGAACGGCCGGTCTATCAGGATTTGATGCAGTACGGTTATGGTACCAGTACAAACGGGGCAGTAAAGAAGCACTGGACACTCTTATTAAATATAATATTGAAGATATACAGAACCTTGAAACGATCATTGATATGGTATATCCGAAATTGATCGAAAATTATACGGGTAGGATATAATCTTGACCGATATCCCGAAAGATCATCCCAGATACCTGTCTCTTATGACCAGGGAGCTTATCATACAGGGTGTGGAGAAAGGTATTACCGGTATTACCGGATTGATCGCACAGGGTAGGGGGGAAGCGTTTGATTATTTATTAGGTGAGCAGACCATCCCTTCTGCCAGTGAAGCCGGGCGTACGGCAGCAGCGGCATTAGTGCTTGCCAAGAGTCCGGTGATCTCGGTAAATGGCAATACAGCAGCATTAGTAGCAGAAGAACTTGTTAAGTTATCAACTATGCTTGGTGCACCTCTGGAAGTTAATTTATTCTATAAAACTCAAGAGAGAGTACAAAAGATCATTGAGTATCTGCAATCATACGGGGCATATGAAGTGCTGGGAGCCAGGCCGGATTGTGATATTGCAGAATTGTCATCAGAAAGGAAGCACGTATGCAAACAGGGTATCTTCTTGGCTGATGTGGTGTGCGTGCCACTTGAGGATGGAGATAGATGTGAGGCGCTCAGGAAGATGGGCAAAACTGTGATTGTTGTTGATTTAAATCCGTTATCAAGAACAGCACAATCTGCTTCGGTTTGTATTGTTGATAATATCGTTCGTGCCATGCCGAATATTATTGAGCTGGTTGATGAGATGAAAGGGAAGTCTACAAGCTATCTGCAGGAGATTGTGGACGGTTTTGATAATAAGCAAAATCTTGATGATGCAATGGGATCGATATATAAGAATTTGAAAATGAAACATCACCAACTGCCGAATATACAAAAAAAGGAAAAGTGATGTATGCAGCATAATTTATTTACCAAAGATGAAATCCGTCCTTTCTTTCCATTTTATTTCAACTGATAAATCACAACATCCCTATTTTCGAATATCTTATCAAAGTATTCCAGTTCCGCCCCGGTTTTAAATTTATATGCCATCGACACTTCATATAATTCGTTTAAAAGCGTCTCAGATGTATAGATTTTTTCAATCATATCCGGTTGAACCGTATAAAGCATGATCTTGTAATAAACATCCCATCTCTGCAGCAAGATATACACATATTTTGCCTCGTACTTCTCAGCAATACTAACTGCTGTTTCCTCGGAATCAGTAGTGAAAAAAGTTGAAACGTCAACCACCTTTTCATTTGACTCGAATTTATCGTATAATTGCGACGGTCTGCCCACAGTATGCTTCATTTCATTGGACGCATAAGTAATAATGGGTTCCTTATCTGCAGCTTTGATCTGAAGTTGGTAGTCCCACCACCCCAGTACATTGCTGTTTTCTTTAGTCCTTAAGAATTGTATAGCTTCATATGAATCACCTGAAATCGGATGTCCTGAAGTGCCTTCATAGGAATCAAGGAAATATGGGTAGTCTTCCGTACATAATCCGCTCATAGTATAGATATTTGAACCCATCTGATATATTCTATACCCGCCATCCCCATAATCTTCTAATATCATGCTGTCCTTTTGCATATTTAAATAAAAATAATAGCCACCAATAAGAGCAAATGTGACGATGAGAGTAAAAAGCGATGCTGCAAAGAATTTAATTTTACGTTCTTCAGTGGGTTTACTTAGAAGGGTAATTAAATTTGGAAATCCTAGAATTATTGTGAAAAGTGTAAGCGAGACTATACTAAAAGTATAGTAATAAAATGGTTTCTCAAACAGGGTAATCAGTGTAATTTTCGGTTCATATGATATGAGAGTCTGGCTCAGATACATGAAAAAAACCACAATCAATACTATATTCACCGCAGCCAATACCCTGTGAATATTAGCAGATTTAATAAAATTAAGGAAAATCATTAGTGAAGTAACACCAATTATCAGCAGGATTCCAGAAGATATAAACGTAATATCCAGTACATACCAAGGAAATAATTTAATCCCTGCCAGAACCCATAGTGCTGTACCTACCAGCCAAAACGCATACACAAGATGCAGTATTGCGGTAATTCCATTGAATCCAATACCTTTTATTTTGCGAATATACTCTTTCTTATATATTTCCATAATCATTTCCTCCTCTTTATTTGTCAAGCTAACATTCGGGCACCAACCCGCCATTTTTCTTATAGCTTTTGTTATGCTGATATTCATACAAGCTCCTCTATTTTACAAACAGTTCATCTGTTATTATTGTTGGGTCATCAGTTCTTTCAAGCCTGTTTCCAGAACTCGTATTGTTTCTCACCAACTGGAATGGATATAGGTCAATATTGGAGTGTTGACTATTAAAAGGTTGCGGTTATTCGAGACCGTTACAATTCGTGTTGGTGAATCTTATGAAACCACAGATAAACACAGATGAACACAGATTTTCAGGCAGCGTATCCGTGTTTATCTGTGTTCATCTGCGGTTATTTTAATAGTACCAACATGTAATGTAACGGTCTCGGTTATTCAGTATCTCCGAAAAACTTTTTGATGTTCCTTCAATTCTAGAGTTATTTTTAACGCTTTGATTTCAATTATACTACTCCGCAAGTGTAATTTTGAACTCTATATGACTACCACAGAGGTCACAGAGAGCACAGAGATAGGAGTTGGGAACTGAAAAGGCATCTCTGTGCTCTCTGTGGCAAAAAGTTACAAAAAACAGATACGGTTTAGTATAATCCGTAAGATAATATTCTCAAGGAAATCCGACAAAGGGAGGATTTTATTTTACCACAATAGCAATCCAGGAATAGACACTCTTCTGAACCACTCCGGATACAAGAAAATGCTCATTTCGTTCGCATTTACTTGAGATATATTTTTATAAAATATATACAGTAAAAAAATTATGGGACAGCGCGGATTCGAACCGCAGTCCAAGCGTCCCAAACGCTCGAGGATCGGCCAGGCTACCCTACTGTCCCGCAATAAAATAGCTCTTAATATTCCTCTCTCTACTCATTAATTAATTAAAAGCCTTTCCACTCATACGAACTTGGGCCTGGTGGACAGATACACTGGTAAAGGAATACTCTTATACGGCAGTCCTGCAATATCTGTCTGTATTCTGGCAGACAGGTCCCATGCCTTCATCTTCACCTTTTTAGGTTTCTTTGGCTCACTCTGTGAGCGAATAGTTACGGTAAGTTCACCCTTTGCAAGTTCTTCATCGCCCAGTACAGCTACATATGGTATCCATTCCCTACCTGCATCCCTTATCCTTTTACCTACAGTTTCATCCCTGTCATCGATGTCCACCCTGCATCCCAGCATATGGACTATTTCCCCTGCTGTTTCTCTGTGCCTCTCGGCAATCGGGATCACTCTTACCTGGGTGGGCGAGAGCCAGACCGGAAGCATAGGCACTCCTCCTGAGCGTGTTATCATATAATTCTTCTCAAGCAGTCCATAGATGATACGCTCAATTGCACCACTGGGTGAGCAGTGCAGGATTAAGGGATGCTTTGCATTTCCGTGTTCATTAATATAGTTTATATCATAACGCTCGGCATTCTCCACATCTATCTGAACAGTGGACAGTGCACTGGCTTTGTCCAGGGCATCAATATAATTGAACTCGAACTTTAACACAAAATAGAAGAACCGCTGGTCCCACATCTCAATGATCACAGGTTTATCCACAATACGGGCAAGTTCTATGATAAATGCCTTGTTTGCTTCATAGAAATCACGGGTGAACCGTATAGCAACCTCATAGTCCTCAAGTCCTATGCCCATATCCTTCAGGACACTGATGCACATATCATACTGCTGTTTAAACTCCAACATTGCCTGTTCCATATCTAACGCCAGGGTATGCATATCAGGCATGGTAAAAGCACGCAGTCTTCGCAGTCCTACCACTTCGCCCCTTTGCTCTTTACGGAAACTGTACCTTGTCAGTTCGATCATCTTTAATGGCAGGTCCCTGTATGAGATGGTCATATCATGGTTCATAAGGAACTGACCGAAACATGCAGCAAATCGCAGGAACAGGCTCTTCTTATCAGCCTCGATAGAATACTGTCGGGCAGGGAAACGGTCCAGGTATTTCTTTAAAGTGACGTGGTTCATATCATACATGATAGGCGTCTCTACCTCCATAGCACCAACTTCAGCTGAGCGCTCCAGTACATAGGTCTCAAGCAGGCTCTTTATCATCCTGCCTTTGGGATAGAACCTCATATTTCCGCTGTCGCTGCCGGGTTCATAATCCGCGATCTCCAACCGCCTCATTAATTCCACGTGGGGTGGTGTCCTGTCTACTTCACGGCTTTTGGATACTTCATAATTTTTGAATTTTTTAAGGTTATCATATCCTGTAAAATTAAAATCCTCGAAAGTTTGCATCTGACCATCAGGTTTTAAGACATACCAGTAGGATTTGGCTTTTTCTTCTGCCTTGATAGCTTCACTAACTATTTCTTCTTTTGCTGCTGCTTTTGGGGTAATAGTCTCATCAACAGTGATTGTCCGGGATAGTTCGGATAGAGGGTGTCCTTTACATTTGATCTCAAATGCTTTATAAAATCCGAATGGTGCCCGCTTGACAGTGAACTCATCCTTTAATGCGGTTTCTAAGTTTTTGAGTACTGCTATTGCTACTTTAGGGGAAGAAAGCGAACTGCTAAGATGTGCATAAGGATAAAGCATGATGTTTTGGGCCTTAAGCTGCGATGCCACATTCTTTATCTCATCAAGTGTTGAAGCAACAGCCTTTTCCGGGTCGGATTCGTCTGATTTTTCTACAGCTATGAATACTGTAAGGGCCTCGTCTAATCGACCAAAACGCATCTGTTCATCTATTTTTTCTGCAACAGGTGTTTCTTTTTTCACCTCATATGCTATATAATCCGAATGGATGAGTAAAATCTGCATGGTTTTTCACCGTTATAATGATACTTGATGCTATTTGGAATAGATAAGGATTTTGTTATTGTATACAATTTCATGTATCCACTTCAAAAAGTATGGTATTTTGACAGAATTTACGGGATTTACGGGATGTTGATGTTGCGGTATATCCTGTTAATCCTGTCTAATAATTTTTATATGACCCTTAGATTTGAAGTGGATAAAATTTCACCATAGTGTCAAAATTGGATACATTAAGGGCTATCTTAAATAGGCTTTACCGGAATGCAAATATCAACAACATGTTTGTTCTGGGGATGCTCCTCAGGATCGTTTAGATAGATCTCATAACAGACCCCTTCATCATAGAGATACCCATTTTCCGGAAGCCAGCTACCGTAGATCATATTCCATGCATCTTCATATTCATCAGGATCAAGTTCAAACCTGGCAACAGCATACATACCACCGGGCACGCTCATTTTGCCAATTTCTCCTTCAACCCCCGTATCTTCAGGAACAGTGATACAAACACTCATCCTGAGATTATCTTCTTCTGTTATGCCCGGGTCATCGTGGTAAACGGATAGGACCATTGTTTGAGGAGAGCTCAGCAGCCCCCTGGGACCAGCCCATCCCATCAGTTTTCCAAACAGATCGGCAAAGAGTTTCGTATCTCCCTTAAAAGGGCCGGTATGTCTGATATAAGCCACATGCAGTTCTGGCATTTCTTTTACTTCTACTTTAATATCTTTTTCCATGTTGATTCTACCTCTTTTTCTTTTGATTTATTTATTTCTGGCATTTTCGATATATCAAGCTGTATTTGATATACTACCAGAAAGATCAATACACTCATAATTAATAAGACATTACTAAGAGCCCGGTGAAAGTAATAAGATCCATCCATCTGCTATATTACAAGACCGGAGATTCGGACTAATGGTGGTGTGGATGATGCCTTCCGTTACACAGAGAACGTCGGCTTCCAAGAATCTCTGTAACTATCATTTTTACCCTATGATTTGAAGTGGATAAAAAAACCTTTATCTAAGGTAATATATATGACTATCAGAATAGGAGCTGATCCACATGCCAGTGATCACATTATATTATGAAGATATTGAAGCATTAACAGGAACAGACAGAGACACTTTTATCAAGCGGATCCCCATGATAGGAGCTGATATTGAACGTATTGAAGAGGACTATATCGACATTGAGTTCTTCCCTGATCGTCCTGACCTGTACAGTCCGGAAGGCGTTGCCAGGGCTATGCGCGGATTTTTAGATATTGAGACCGGATTGACCAATTACCAGGCAAAAGGATCGGATATATCCATAACTCTTGATGAAGGGATTAAGCGGATCCGCCCATATCTGGGCTGTGCAGTAATAACAGGTCTTACATTTGATGATTACAGTATTGAAAGCCTTATGGCTGTCCAGGAAGACCTGCACTGGGGACTGGGTAGGGACCGTAAAAAAGTTTCTATTGGTATTCATGACATTAGTAAGGTTACTCCTCCGTTTCGATATATTGCCGCAGACCCTGAGTTCAGTTTCGTACCCCTGGACTTTACCAAACCCATGACCATGCAAGAGATCCTAAAGCGGCACCCAAAAGGTACTAAATATGCCCACCTTATGGAAGGGTTTACAAGCTATCCTTTAATACTTGACGTCGATGACCGGGTACTCTCATTCCCGCCTATTATTAACGGCGAATTAACTAAAGTAAATTATGACACACATGACCTTTTCATTGATGTGACCGGTCTGGATAAGAATGTATATACAGCACTGAATATTGTGGTTACCTCACTGGCCGAGAGAGGAGGTACTATAGAGAAGGTTACCATTAATAACAGTATTGAAGGTACGACCATCACACCTGATCTCACACCGGAAGAATGGATTATTGATATTGAAGAAGTAAACTCCCTTATTGGGATCACTCTTTCGTCAAAAGAGATTGTAGAGCAGTTGGAACGAATGAAATTCGAAGCTGTTATTGAGCAGGATCATATCAAGGTCAGATCCCCGGCCTACAGAGCAGATATCCTCCATACATGGGATATTATCGAAGATATTGCAATAGGTTACGGATATGATAATATCACACCCACGATCCCAAAAACCGTTACTGTAGGCCAGCAACACCAAATTTCTATTAGCAATAGAGAAATTATGCGCATAATGGTAGGACTGGGTTATTACCAGGTTATGCCTTTTACACTAACAAGTGAAAATATACATTATCATAATATGCAGCGATCTTCTGATGGAAAGGCAACTTCTGTAAGGCATCCGATTAGTGAAGACCAGACCATGGTCAGAACAACCATATTACCTAACCTGATAGAGACACTATCATTAAACCAGCATAGAGAGCTCCCCCAGCGTATTTTTGAAGTAGGAGATGTGGTGATCGACGGATCTACTATACAACACCTTGCAGGTGTTAGTATCCATCCTGCTGCTAATTATACAGAGATCAGGGCTGTAGTTGATGCCGTTATGCGCGAAAGAGGTATACAATATATCATAGGGAAGATAGATGATCCTGCATTCCTGGATGGCAGAAGGGCAGCAGTACTGGTAGATAATAAAGAAGTAGGCATGCTGGGTGAGATACATCCGGATGTAATAACCAGTTTTGGAATGCAGCAACCAGCAGTTGGTTTCGAGCTTGTGGTATGAAGATCATTGATATCTCAAAGACTATTTCTCCTGATATGGAGATGTATCCCGAAGACCCGGCTCCTGTACTGACCAGGATACTGGGGCTTGATGCGGGGGATCCTTATAATGTCTCAAAGCTTCAACTTGGAACCCATACCGGAACTCATATAGATCCACCCCTGCATTTATTTTCAGATAAGGCGGGTGTTAGTGAGATTCCTTTAGAACCGCTGGTAGGTTCTGCCAGGCTTATTGATATGTCCGGTATACAAAGACCTGTTGAACCTGGTGATATAGGTAAATTACATGCAGAGGAAATACTGTTAATAAAAGGAGCCCAAGGTGGGGCATGTTTAACTGCACTATGTGCACAATGTCTTGTGGATAATAATATCAGGACCATTGGAGTCGATGCACTCTCAATAGGTGCACCGGATGAAGAATACAAGGTCCATCATACCCTGTTACATGCAGGTATTGTCATAATCGAAGGACTGGAACTCTGCGATGTAGAGGCAGGAAAATATTTCTTTATTTGCCTGCCACTTAAGATCGCTAATGGTGATGGGGGGCCTGCAAGGGCAATACTTATCAGTGGCCAGTATCCGGCATTAGCCGAATACTAGCATTGAATTCGTGGTGCCGACAACTAATTTACTAACATCAGGGGTCATGTCAAGGCAGACGAAGAAATTACCGTATTCATTATCAAGATGATAACTGGCTAACTCATTACCTGCCAGATCATACATCCTGAGGTCCTTTTCCTCACTGATCACAATATATTCCGCATCATCGGAAATGCTAATAACTCCTACACCAGATAGTGGTTTCATCCATTCTACATCACCGTGTTTATCAAGCAAATAAACCTTTGCTCCGGAATCACCTGGTTTTGTCAGGATATGATCTCCTTGCTTATCTATCGCTATCTCAACAGTATTTACGTTAAGTTCTTTTTCCCAATTCTTATTGCCATATTTATCATAAGAATAAATGATATTATTAATAGTCAGAACATAATATCTACTACCATCATCAGACATTTTAACATCCCGGATGTCGCCTGATACATCTTTGTACCAGATATACCTTCCTTTATCAGATACACAATAGAATTTATCCCCATGGACCCCAACAATCATACGGTTTGATTTTTCAGAAAAGTCAAAATCCAGGACTCTTGCTATGCTGCTTCCCGGGTTCCAGACCCAACTTTGCGTACCATCCGGTTCTATAGCGCAAAGGTGAGGTGTCTTTTCACCTCCCTGGATGATAGTTCCATTATTTAGCAGAAACATATGATTGATTGTTCCACCTATGTGATATGAATTAAGTTTATATCCATTATTATCATATAACTTTACGGAATCATCGTCTGTTATAGCAATAAAATCACCTGAATCTGAAATTGAAATAAATTTTGCATTTATCCAGATCAGATTAGTAAAAAGGTTTTCAGTTGGTGTTTGTACTGTAATCTTTTGGGTTGTTAATCCACCTACATAATCTCCATTATTTGATATTGATACATCCTTTACTCTTTTCTTACTGGACCATATCGATGGAGGAGCACTGAAGAGTTGAGATGGATCTAACGCAGTAGAATCTTCTACTTCAAGGTCTGACGGTGTTGAAGTATTCGCCTGGGTAGCAGAAGGCTCTGATGATTTAGTGGCTGGAACATCATCGTCATTGGATAGGCATCCCGAAAAAAATAAAAGTTGAATTATAATAAAAATACTGATTATAATCATTTTTTTTCTCATTAATATCACCGCATATTATTGTTAGTATAGTATATTATCTGAAAGATTATAAACTTATTCAAGCAAGCTTATTATTAACCACAATCAATATATTGAACTACAAACATGAATAATACCCCTGATATGATGCCGGAGGAAAAAAGATGCTAAAAGTAAAAAACCTGGAAAAGGACTATGAATTGGATGAGACAAAGATACGGGCACTCGATGATGTAAGTTTTGAATTGAATGATGGTGAAATACTGGGGGTAATGGGTCAGAGCGGTGGCGGTAAAACTACTTTATTAATGGTGCTCAGAGGAGTTGAGCCATTCAATGGCGGTATGATCGAACTGGATGGACTTACAATAACTCCCGGGTCCCCGGATGAAGATTACAGGGCATTGAAGAGTATGACAGCAATTCATTTACAAAGAAATTTTGGCATTTGGCCCGGGTCAGCCATTGAAAATGTTATAAGACGTCTATATTCCCATAAGGTCGGACATGAAGCTCTTCCGTCCAGGAAGCATCCTGATTATGATGACCTTTATGCTCAAAGTATGGAATTCCTTAAGCTGGTTGGTCTTGACCATAAAGCCGAGCATTACACTCCAGTACTTAGCGGAGGTGAAAAACAGCGGTTATTGATCGCACGACAGCTTGCCGCCAATCCAAAATTATTGCTACTGGATGAACCTGCTACTATGACCTGTCCTGCTACCAAACAGGAAGTACTGGATACCATAAAACATGTCCAGCAAGAGACGGGAATTAAAACCATAGTTGTTTCCCACCTCCCTGAGATACATAGTTATCTTGCTGACAGGGTAATATGGCTTGATGATGGAAAAATCATAAAGCAAGGCAAACCGGAAGATCTCATTAAGGATTTCTTAACTAATATGAAGCCTGTAGTACCTTTACCGAAACCAAAAGAAGATAAAGTGGTCATTAAGGTTCAGGATCTATGTCAGAGATATTTCCTTATACGACAGGGAGAAGTACTGGATATTGAAGATATGAACGTAGAGTTTAAAAAAGGTGAGATCACAGCCCTTATAGGGCCCAGCGGTGCTGGTAAGACCACATTACTTCATGCAATGGACGGACTGATATATCCTGATGAAGGAGAGATATCTTTCCTGGTTGATAATGATTGGGTAGATGTTACTATTTATGATTTCAAACGGATGGAACTCCGTAGAAGGACCAGTATCATGTACCAGGAATTCGCCCTTTATCCAAATTCGCTTATCAGACATCAATTAGCATATAAACTGGGAGTTAAAGGCATGCATGTTATAGAGAATGCCGAAAAAAAGGCCAAGGAACTTGGTATTCCCGATGATCATCTGGAAACTTTATACAGACTAACCGATGTTGGCGGTGAGGAAGCACAAAAAGCACTTGACGAGATGGGATATCCCATAGATATTATTGGCACTCTTTTCCCGAGTAGTTCACAGGAAGAGGTTATGAGATATGCTGAGCCGGTATTTAAGGCAATAAAACTTCCTCTATCGGTACTAAATGCTAAACCATATCAGTTAAGCGGGGGAGAAAATGTGCGCGCAGCCCTGGCTCTGGCAACGATCACGAATCCTGAATACCTGTTGTTGGATGAACCTTTCGGGGATCTGGATCCTATAACCCTGCGAGAAGTGGCTAATGCATTAAAAAATATTGCCGATCAATTGGGTACTACTATTATCTTCATCAGTCACCATATGGATTTTGTGAACGAAGTGTCACATAGAGCGATCATGATCGAAAATGGTGATATAACAATGGACGGCAATCCCCTTGATGTTACAAGCAAACTGATAGAAATAGGACATGCCACTTATATGAAACATGCAATGGTAGATTATAAGATAATTAAGTCATAATACTACTATACTGAAAATACATGTATTCGGATGAAACAGATCAACAAGTTCCTAAAAAGCGCTTTCTTACATTAAGAAGTGGCTTGCTTTATTTATTCATTGTAATGATACTACTGGTAATCATTACCGGAAGTTTATTAGTTATTTTCGGGGATTTTAACACATTTTCAATGGATTCTAACAAAGTGTCAGTGATCCATATACAGGGAGTAATAATCACAGGGAATATACCTGGTGGTTTCGGATATGCCACGTCAGAAGAAATATGCAAATGCATCCAGCGCGCTGCAGATGATACTAATGTAAAAGCCATTGTACTCCGGATAAACAGTCCGGGAGGATCACCGGCAGGTGCGCAGGAGATAACCAGTGAGATAAAAAAAGCTAAAGAAAAAAAACCTATTGTGGTCTCAATGGGTGATGTGGCAGCCAGTGGAGGATATTATATCTCAGCTCCAACTGACTTTATTATTGCCAATCCTGATACTATCACCGGAAGTATTGGTGTTATCTGGGTATTTGCGAACAGGTCAGCTTATTATGAGGAAGAAGGCATAGAGTTCTATGCTGCTAAAAGTGGTAAGTTCAAGGATATGGGCAGGGACTGGACCGGATTGAGTGATGATGAGAAGCAATATTCCGATGAGATAGTAATGGAAACCTATCAAAGGTTTGTTGATGAGGTGGCCCTTGGTAGGAATTTAAGTGTTTCTGAAGTAAAGGACCTGGCTGATGGTAGAATATATACTGGCAGTAAAGCTATGGAACTGGGCCTGATAGATGAAACGGGTAATCTATATGATGCTATTGATGTGGCGGCAGAATTAGGTAATATTGAAGGTGAACCTGAAGTGGATTATGCGAATAGGCCTACTCTGTCAAGGCTCTTATTCGGAAGTTCGAATGAAATGAATAGTCAGGTAGAAGGTATGCTCAGGTATTATTATGAGAGTCCGTTCGGGAGGATCGAAATATAAATATTACTTTCACACCCCACTTAGATTAACTATATTTACCTTTAGAAGCATCTATCTCATGCCTCCCTAAAATGAACAAACTGGAGGCTTGAGGTAGAAAAAATGATAAAAGATATATCAAAACAGATCCAGGAGCGTTTTAACCAGAAGGGTTATACTATACCTGATAGTGAAATTGAAACCCGGCTTGATAAGCTTATTAATGAGTTTAAGGTTCCGGCAGAAGAAGCACATAGAAGTGTAGTAAACTTTTTCTTAAAAGAATATAACATCCCCCGTGAAGACTTTTTTCCTGCGCAGGGTGATACTCCGACAGTGCAAATTAGTGATATTGATACTGATAACAAATGGGTCAATATCCGTGCAAAAGTAGTACAACTCTGGGATAGTGAACATGAAAGCATCGACCAGGTAGGGCTGGTGGGTGATGAAACAGGTACGATCAAGTTCACTAAATGGACCCGTGCTGATCTACCGAAACTGGTTGAAGGTAAAAGCTACTTGTTTAAAAATGTGGTAACTGATAGTTATGAGGAACGATTCAGTATTAAAATGAACCGCACAAGCCAGATAGAGGATATCAATGACGATATAATAGAAGTTGAGTTAGTGCCTACTGTAGAGATAAGTGATATTGATACAGACAATAAATGGGTCAATGTCCGTGCAAAAGTAGCACAGCTCTGGGACAGTGAACACGAAAGTATCGGCCAGGTTGGTCTGATAGGGGATCAAACAGGTACGATCAAGTTCACCAAATGGGCAAAAAGTGAATTACCTGCATTGGTAGAAGGTAAAAGTTATCTGCTTAAGAACGTAGTAACTGATAGTTACGATGGACGATTCAGTATTAAAATGAACAAGACAAGCCAGATAGAAGAGGTTAATGAGGATATTGAGATAGGTACTACTGAGGTGGAATTCATTGGTGCAATGGTTGATATCCAGGCAGGGTCAGGTCTGATCAAACGCTGTCCCGAATGCAACCGTGCTCTTATAAAAGGTGTATGTGGTGAGCACGGCAAGGTAGAAGGTGTATATGACCTGAGGATCAAGGCTGTTATTGATGATGGCAGATCAGTACAGGATTCGCTATTAAACCGTGAAATATCAGAACGGGTTACAGGTATTACCCTTGATGAGGCAATACATATGGCTACCGAAGCCCTTGATCAATCTGTGGTGATTGAGAAGATCAAAGGGGAGTTCGTAGGCAAATATTATTCGGTATCAGGCCCAAAACTTGATAGATATATCCTTGTGGATACTATTACTCCTTTAGGGCCTATAGAGAATAGTGAGATCGAAGCGATCATTGCACAGGTGGAGGTGTGAATTATGGCTTCACAATATACCAGGGAAGTATCATATCGTATTTTTGCCCAGGAATTCAGGGATTCCAACTTATCCTTTAAGGATGGCAGTGACCAGTACTCGCCTCAGTATCTACTGACCCCTACGGGTGCCAAGATAAACAGGATGTTCATTGTCGGAACACTTACTGAAAAGGAAGACATTGGTACTGATGCCGAATACTGGCGTGCCCGGGTAGTAGACCCTACTGGTGTTTTCTTGATATATGCCGGACAGTTCCAACCTGAAGCGGCTCGTGTCGTTGCAGAAGTCGAATCTCCGCAATACCTTGCCATAGTAGGAAAACCCAGCACATACCAGACAGAAGATGGTACTATCCTTACATCTGTTCGACCAGAGAACATACATGTAGTAGATCCGGCCACCAGGGACCGCTGGGTAGTGGAAACCGCACAGTGTACTATGGAACGTATTAATAATATTGATAGTAATCATCCTGATGCAGTTCGAGCTAAAGAACATTACCAGCCTGATGTATCGATATATCGAAAGATGGCATTTGATGCTTTGAAGGATCTGAATTCAGGATAATAGTATTGAGAATATGGATATGGAGTTTTTTTTCCATATCTTTTTTTAATAATCCTTAGTAAATTCGTCTAGTATCATGTCAACTTTCAAATGTTAGATTATATATTTAGCAATATTGTATGGTTGATTCGACATTAGTAGGTGTGAAATTATAGTATTAGTGATACAGCTTAAGAATACTTAAAAGATCCACCCAGATATTTGGATTAACTTTTAGATTCGTTAAATACTATTATCTCAATTTCTGATATCACTTGCGCAATTCCAATCTCTGTAGATGGTTCTACTTTCGTACCTGTATGCTTATGATGTGGAAATGAAAGGATGTCCTTGTGATGAGGTGCATTGTCATATCGAAATATTAAATTGCTATCGTTATCTGATAGATTAAATCGATATTTTAATCGTTCTTTTCCAATTGAGATATACTCCATAAAGTCAAGTAAATAACCACCCATGAATAACAATCTTCCTCTAATCATTCCTTCATCACTGCTGAATTCTGTAAATTCAATGGATTTATCAATAATCAATCTTGAGTTATTCAATATTTGTTCAACGGATCTAAAATAATCCGCAATTACCAATGAACAATCACCGCTTTTGCTTTATTCAATCTATCTTCTATTATCGAAAGACCTTTTTTTAGGCCCCACCATTCAAAGAAATCCTGCGAATCTCCAATGTCTCCTCGATCAAATTTTTTTTTGAATTCTGAAGATGTCATGTTGTATTTTTCTTCGAATAGTTTAATCTCACTATTAAGCAAGTTAATCTTCGACTCCAATAAGATTATTTCTCTATTGATCGAATCTCTAACAATAGGGACCGCATCTTCAGAAATTGCTATATTCATATTTTACTATATACTATTGTCTATTATTAAAGTTTTGTAATGAAATATGTTATGGTAATATGGATTTATAATTTTTATAGTATATCAAGTATAACTTGATATATCGAAAATGTTCACTCCGTTTACATTTTCTAATCTTCAGCTTCTCCGAAGCTTCAGTCAAGAAAATCCGAGCGAAGGGAGGATTTTGTTCTTATAGCCGTTTAGGTAGACTCTTCTCATGGAGTTTTATTGCTGCCACCATGAAGATCACCAAAAATACCACAAGGGCACCGATGTCAACTATAATCGGATAGTAATTATAAGTATTACCCTGAAGTGAATACCGGCACAGGTCGGTTATGTATGTCAGAGGAGACAGGGAAGCCAGTGCCTGTCCCCATAATGGCAGTTCTCTTATTGGAATAAATATACCACTTATAAATACCAGCGGGAATTTTATCATTGTAGACAGCATCATCACAGTAGATGTCATGCTGGTTGGTGTAGAAGAAAATATCAGGCCCATGGCTGAAAAACAGAATGTAGCAAGTACAATACCAAGAATTAGAATAAGTGGATGTATGATCGTCACACCCATGGCTATTCCTAATAATATAGGGATAAATGAGATTGCTACTCCGAAGAATACGGATGCCAGAATATCTCCAATCAATATTGTTGTAATGGAAACAGGACAGGCTGCAAGCCGCTCCAGGTTTTTAGACTGTGTCTCTGTTGGTGCAACAACAGGAGAAACCGATGTTGAAGTAAAGAAGACCGTCATACCCAGCAGCCCGGCAATAAGAAAATCAATTTGAAGATCTCTTCCCACCATAAATGCTAAGAAGAGGAATGTTGGCGAAAGCACACCGAATATTACCACAGGTCCTTTTAAGTAATAGATGCGCATGTCCTTTTTGGCAATTGCATAAGCACGTTTCATCTGGGAGGGACCTATTATCCCACCTCCTGTGTAAGTGTGATAAAGACATCTTCCAGTGAAGGGGTAAGTGTATGTAGTGTTACCATCTTCAGGTTGTTTGCTCTTGAATAATCCACCAGCTTATAGATTATACTACCGGGTTCATTCGTATACAGAGCCAGTTTATCTCCTTTTTTCCTGATGTTGATGATCTCAGGTATGGCACTGAGCGCGGATATATCTGCAGGTTTGTTGAAACTGACCTCTACTCGCTGTAATCCACCTATACGTATCTTCAATTGCTCAGGAGCATCGATAGCTGCGATCTTTCCATGATTGATAATCGCTACCTTGTTGCATAACTCGTTTGCTTCCTCCATATAATGAGTAGAAAGAAAAATGGTTTTTCCATCTTTATTTAATTTTCTTATAATATCCCTGATAAGCCGGGCGCTTTGTACATCCAACCCTGATGTAGGCTCATCAAGAAAAAGGATCTCTGGCTCGTTCATAAGCGCCATGGCGATGATGATCTTTTGCTTCATGCCCTTTGAAAAAGTCTTGATCTTATGATCTTTCCTATCATACAGGTCAAATAGGTTAAGGAGTGCTTCTGCTCTTTGTCTGGCAGTTTTTTTCGGTACACCGTATAGGTCTGCCATGAAAATCAGGTTATTCCATGCAGATAGCTCGACATATGCATTCGACATCTCAGGAACAACTCCCATTAACTGTTTGGCTTTGATCGGATCACGTGCAATATTGAAGCCCATGATACTGATCTGACCGAAACCTGGTTTTATAATACCGGTAAGCATTCTGATCGTTGTGGTTTTACCTGCACCGTTCGGTCCTAAAAAACCAAAGACTTCGCCTTTTATTACGTTAAAATTAATATGATCTACTGCCCTCAACCCGTTGTAGTTCTTAGTCAGATCTTTGACAGTTATCACGTTTTGCATGTATTGTTCCTTTTTTTTTATAGTATATTAAGTTATACTTAATATACTATAAAAGGTAATATTTAAGGACCAAAACTATAATTATTATCTGCAGATACTGTTAATTACTGGGTGGAATAAATATTGAAGAAACTTGGATTCTTTAAGCGTTGGAGATTTAGTAGCATATTAAAAAATTCGAATGATGAACTGACGGTATTAATCAGAAATGATCCGAGCTCAGACTCCCTTGCAAGTTTTTGTGCTTTCAAGATTATCTGCGAATTCTATCATATCAATATAAAAGGGTACTATACCGGTACAATTCATCATAAGGGACTATTCAATATCATGGAATCTGATATTAAACCCCTTCCGGTTGTTGTCACAACTGAATTTTCCGGTCCGGTAGCACTCATTGATGTAGTCACCAGCGAACTGCCGGAAGGTCTTGCTACAATAATTGGTTTGCCTGTTATGATCATTTCTCATTCCAGGGCAGCCACTAAAGATATAAAAAGTGATTATAAAGATATACGAGCTGATGTGGAGACTACTTCCACTATTATGATACAGTATTTGAAAAGCCTGAATATCCCTATAAGTAAAACTGCAGGAACCCTGCTTTTATATGCCATAAGGGACATGACCAGGACATTCTTAACTAATATTAATTATAACGGACTGGAAGCTTATCTGTATGTATTGGGACAAATAGATCATGATCTACTTCTTAAACTGGAAAACCCGAGTGTGAAATCCGAGACATTTAATGATCTTGCCAAGGCCATTTCCAACCGGGTCATTAAGGACGTATACCTTATAGCCAACACAGGCTATGTAAAAGACCCAAACACATTATCCAAGGTCTGTAAATATATGCTGGAGTTAGAAGGAATATCTACTGCTTTGATATTTGCAGTGGATACATCCAATATATATGCATATGCAATTACTAATGATATTGAGATCAATTTGAAGCAAATATTTAAAAAAGCATTCGGACATTGCGGAAATATTGTGGGGGGTCCATCCTATGCATCTATTACTATGCCGCTGGGATTGTTTGATATTATCACTAAAGACCGGAATAATTCCAATAGCAGGGAACTAATGCTTGATACAATTAGTGATTCCATTTCCTCACGTTTTTTAAAAGTTATCGAAGAGGGGGAGGGTAAACTGGATAATGAACAATAGAACCAGAGCTATTTCCACGGATGCACCGGATACAAACACCTCTTGCAATATCAAAACAATTACTACATACCAGACGGCCGCATAGTGCACAAGTGTACATTGTACCTGCGGTCTGGCAGATTTCGCATATTCCTTTCAATTCCAAGCTATTTCCCGCCTTTTTTTATAGTATATCAAGTAAAACTTGATGTACTCAAATAAATGCGAACAAAGTGAGCATTTTCTTGCTGTATATATTTTATAAAAATATATCTCAAGTAAATGCGAACAAAGTGAGCATTTTCTTGTCCTTGCGATCGATAATAATAAGATAATTACGATGCCTGATATGGTGTAAAGAAATCTTCAATCATCCATTGGCTAAGCTCATCTTCCAATTTCTTGTCCATGTTTTTCTTCGTGGACAACAAAACGGATTTACCATCGCCGCATTTTTCTATTTTCTGATCCATGATATGTATATATCCCCCTTTGTAAAAATTTTACTCCTTAATTTGTTTTTCGTCATAATACCTTAAATATGTATCGATTTTCTATTCATTTGTTGAAGCTTCAGCTTCCATATTTGCTATCAGGTCATTAATATCCTTCAGAATAGCTTCCAGACTGATACCATGTGCTGCAACACCTTCGGCCAAACTCTCATAGGAAGCAGCATGGCATCCGATACACCCTAACCCATATTGGAAAAAAATCCCAAGTGTCTGGGGATAGTTGGATACTATCTCTTCAATATTCATATCACCGGTAATTTTATTATTATTTGACATAATTCTATACACCTGTTGCGACCAATATATCTTAATAATACATAAATTGATCCATAAAAGGTATTTATTTAGTAAACCTTAAGATTAATCCTGTTATTTGGTTAGCAGTTCAATTAATAATTTCAAGGATTTAATAAGGAGAAAAATTTGACATGTCATATATTTCAGAAATAGACCCTGAAATAGCAGAAGCTTTTAAACACGAACTTGATCGCCAGGAATATAAACTCAACTTGATCGCATCTGAGAACTATACCAGTAAAGCTGTAATGGAAGCTCAAGGCAGCATAATGACAAATAAATATGCTGAAGGCTATTCCCGGAAGAGATATTACGGCGGGTGTGAATATGTGGATGTGGCAGAAGAACTGGCCATCAAACGAACAAAGGACCTGTTCGGTGCTGAGCATGTAAATGTACAACCACATTCGGGATCTACTGCTAATATGGGTGTTTACTTTGCTGTATTGAAACCAGGTGATACTATTATGGGTATGGACCTATCTCACGGAGGTCACCTATCACACGGTAGTCCGGTAAATTTCTGTGGTAAATTCTACAACATAATACCTTATGGTGTGAGCCGAGAGACCAGGACTATTGATTATGATGCATTAATGGAAATGGCTAAAGAAAGTCAGCCGAAGATGATAGTAGCAGGAGCCAGTGCTTATCCAAGGGAACTTGATTTTGTAAGATTCAAAGAGATAGCGGATGAAGTAGGTGCATACCTGTTGGCAGATATTGCTCATATTGCAGGTTTAATAGTAGCAGGTGTTCATCAAAGTCCGATACCTCATGCGGATTTCGTTACTACTACAACTCATAAGACACTCAGAGGTCCTCGTGGCGGTCTTATCATGTGCAGGGCCAAATATGCAAAGGAGATCGATAAATCCATATTCCCTGGCATCCAGGGCGGACCTTCAATGAATACTATTGCTGCTAAAGCAGTAGCATTCAAGGAAGCTCTGACCCCAGAATTCAACGAATACCAGCAGCAGGTAGTGATCAATGCAAAGACGCTTGCAAACGACCTGATAGATAAAGGGCATGAGATTGTCTCCGGTGGTACTGATAATCATCTTATGCTGGTAGACCTTACTAAACTTGATCTCACAGGAAAAGACGCTGAAGCCGCTATGGGAAAAGCAGGGATCATAGTCAATAAAAACACCATTCCTTTCGAGACCCGCAGTCCTTTTGTTACTAGCGGTATCAGGATAGGGACACCTGCAGTTAGTACCAGGGGAATGAAAGAACAACAGATGCATATCATTGCAGACTATATTGATATAGTACTCAGACATGTATCAGATGATAACAAACTTGATGACATAAAACAAAAGATCAGGCAACTGTGTTCCGGGTTCCCTATATACATATGAGGTTATCACTATGCCTAATGAAAAGATCATAGACGGGCGGGCTATTGCAAAAGAGATCGAAGAAGAGGTCAGATCAGGCAACGAAAAATTAAAAGCAAAGACCGGTCTCACTCCCGGTCTGGCTACTGTACTTGTCGGTGATGATGAAGCTTCAAGGATGTATATCAGGTTAAAACATAAAGCATGTGATCGAGTAGGTATTCATGCCGAAGACCATTCCCTGCCCGCTGATAGTACACAGGATGAATTAACTGCATTGATCAATACATTGAATGATAGAAACGACATCCACAGTATCCTTGTCCAGCTACCCCTGCCACCACATCTTGATGAACAAGCAGCTATGGAAGCCATTGCACCAGATAAGGACGCCGATGGCTTTCATCCTGTGAATATGGGCCGGTTGTTGATCGGTAAAGAAGAACTTGTTCCATGTACCCCTAAAGGTATTATCAGGGCACTGGAAGAATATAATGTCGTGATCGAAGGTAAGAATGCAGTGATCGTAGGGCATAGTAATGTAGTAGGAAAGCCGCTTGCAGCTATGCTGTTAAACCGCAATGCTACTGTTTCTGTATGCCATATTTTCACTGATGATCTTAAGCGGTATACAACACAGGCTGATATTTTGATCTCAGCTACTGGCGTTGCACACCTGATCAAGGAAGATATGATAAAAGAGGGAGCAATTATATTTGATGTGGGTATTAGTAAGATAGATGGTAAAGTAGTAGGTGATGTGGATTATGAGGCTGTACTACCTAAAGTATCACTCATCACTCCTGTTCCCGGAGGCGTTGGTCCCATGACCATCTCAATACTTTTGCAGCATACACTGGAGTCTGCAAGCAGGATCAATAAATGATTATCCATGGCTGTTGAAATGATAGCAGATACCACGATTGCCGGGATTACCGTGGGTGATGTACATCCGGTACGTATTATGGGTGTCATAAATTTAAGTCATGAATCCTTTTATAAAGATTCGGTGATCGAGCAAGAGAATATAGTATCATATGCTAAGAAGATGGTAGCAGAAGGTGCTGTATTCCTGGATATCGGAGGGAGGTCCACATGGCCTTTGGGAGATAAGATCTCCAGTGAAGAAGAACGCAAACGACTGATCCCATCACTTGAATTGTTGCTGAATAATATTGATGTGCCCATATCGGTGGATACACAGTACGCGAATCTGGCTAAAGAAGCTCTCGAAATGGGGGCACATATTATAAATGATGTCAGCGGTTTTTCCAATGATCCGCTTATGGCAGATGTGATAGGTGAATATCAATGTCCTGTAGTTGTCATGGCCTCAAATACAGTACCTGGCGATCCCATAGGCATGGATGAAGTATTAAGGTCACTGAACAATATTATACAGAAGGCAGAGGAAAACGGCATTGCACCGGATAAGATCATTATTGACCCGGCTATAGGTAGATGGATACCACAAAAGATTCCCGAATATGATTTTGAGACGATCAGGGAACTGGAACGTTTGAAGGTATTTGGCAAACCCATACTGATCGCAATCTCACGAAAATCTTTTATAGGAGAAGTAGTTAATAAGCCGCCAGCCGGAAGACTCGTAGGGTCATTAGCTGCAACTGCTATTGCGGTTTATAATGGAGCTCATATTATAAGGACGCATGATGTGGCAGATACTGTTGATGCTATACAAGTAGCAGAATCAATCAAGAACACAATAGATATGACACACAATAGATATGACACACAATAGATATAGCATACATAATCCACTTCAAATCAGAGGGCAAAAATGATAGCCACAGAGCTCACAGAGAACATAGAGTTTTTTTTCTCTGTGCTCTCTGTGGCAGATAATATAAACAATGAATCATACTAATTAAAAACAGCAGGTAATTTCAATGATAGTCACACGATCCAAATCAATAGAAGAAATACTGGATCAGCTAGATCCTATCGCGGATCTTAAAATCTGTGTAGTAGGTTGCAGTCTATGTGCCGGTAAATTAAAAACAGGCGGTGAGCCGGAAGTAAAAAATATGATCTCTCAATTGCAGGATAATAGAATGGATGTAATTGATGGAGTAGTGCTCAAACATGCCTGCAGTATAGAGTCGTGGGAGAGCCTTATTAAGGAACAACCTGTTATTTCGGATGCGGAAGTACTGCTGGTAATGAGCTGTGGTATCGGAGTTTCACTGCTGGGACGGATCTGTGATAAGATAGTAATTCCTGCTCTGGATACTGTGTCCCTGGGGGCTGCATTAAATGATGAGATCCTTCTTGAAATGTGCTCTATGTGCGGGCAGTGTACTGTGGGATTTTTTAGCGGTCTATGCCCCAAATCCGGATGTCCCAAGTCTCAATTAAACGGACCCTGTGGTGGGTCTAATGATGGTGAATGTGAGGTACGGGAGCGCAAATGCATCTGGACCAGGATATATGAGGTAATGGAAGCAAAGAATATGCTGCCAGTGCTAAATAAGATTTTAGCTCCTACAGAATATAACCGGGGGTTATGATATGGGTTTGGAAGAGGCGATTGAATCAGGAAAATTCATTGTGACAGCAGAGATATGTCCGCCTAAAGGTACTGATATATCAGTTTTTCTCTCAGAAGCGGCACTACTGCAGGCCATAGTAGATGCTGTAAATGTCACTGACTGCCCAAGAGCAATGGTAAGGATGTCTCCCTTAGTACTTAGTAGTAAATTGATCAAGATGAATATAGATACTATTATGCACCTGACCTGCAGGGACCGCAATAGAATAGCTATCCAGTCCGATCTACTGGCAGCCCATGCGTTGGGGATACGTAATATCCTGGCCATGTCTGGGGATTTCACTACCATGGGTGATCACCCTTATGCCAAACCTGTATTTGACCTGGATTCCGTGCAGATGTTACAGGTGATAAATAAAATGAACAGGGGTTTTGATCTTATGGATAATCCTCTTGAGGGAGCCACGTCATTATGTGCCGGTGCTGTAGTAAACCCGGGTGCAAGACCACTGGGTTTTACACGTATAAAGTTTCAAAAGAAAATAGCGGCTGGTGCACGTTTCATCCAGACCCAGGCAGTGTATGATACGGATTTATTCAATGAGTTTATGGATGAATTCAAATCCGTAAATATCCCTGTGATAGCAGGGATCATACCGCTGCGGTCTGCAAAAAGTGCCGGATTCATGATCGAAAATATCCCTGGTGTGAAGATACCACAAACAACGGTCAATCGAATGGAATCAGCATCAGAACCTATCACTGAGGGACTAAAGATCGCTGCAGAGACCATTGAGAGGATCAGGGAGAATTGCCAGGGAGTTCATATCATGCCTATTGGTAAACATGAGCATACAAAGCGTTTGCTTGAAATGTGTTCATTGTTATAGTCTGAAGAACAAAATCCTCCCTTCGGTCGGATTTTCTTGAGTTTATTATCTTACAGATTATATACTAAAATAACTGGAAAATGGTACAGTGTCGAAACCCGGATATATTTTATAAATTTCATTGGTGGTTATTTGTGTGGAACTTACAGATAATGCATTGAAGGTACTAAAGCGTAGATACCTGCTAAAGGACGAATGTGGAAAAGTCATAGAAACACCTGAGCAGATGTTCAGGCGGGTTGCTAATTATGTAGCCTCTGCAGACCTGATGTATCATGAGAGGACCGATTCCGGGCAGGAGTTCTATAATGTAATGGCCAATCTGGAGTTTCTACCCAATTCACCTACCTTGATGAATGCCGGTACTAAGATACAACAGCTTGCAGCCTGTTTTGTATTACCTGTTAAAGATTCACTTGAAGATATCTTTGAGACGCTTAAGACTGCAGCCTTGATCCATCAGAGTGGGGGTGGAACAGGTTTTAGTTTCAGTAGATTAAGGCCTGCCGGGGATATAGTAGGAACTACCGGTGGCATTGCCAGTGGACCAGTATCATTCATGGGAGTATTTGATGCTGCCACTGGGGCTGTACGTCAGGGCGGACGCCGCAGAGGTGCTAATATGGGGATATTAAGGGTTGACCATCCTGATATTATAGAATTTATTACTACGAAGCGCCAGCCAGGAGCGCTGACCAATTTCAACCTCTCAGTAGCAGTAACCGATCGTTTTATGGAAGCTGTTGAGAAGGGAGAATCCTATGAATTGATAAACCCGCGTACAGGTAAGGTAACTGCTAGTAAGGAGGCAATGAAGGTATTTGACTTGATGGTTGAGTCTGCCTGGAGTTGTGGAGAACCTGGAATATTATTCATTGACCGTATGAACAGGGACAATCCAACACCTGGAATTGGTATGATAGAAGCTACCAATCCATGCGGCGAACAGCCGCTGCTTGCATATGAAGCCTGCAATCTGGGTTCTATTAATTTAAATAAAATGGTAACTAATGGCCGGATAGATTATGATAAACTCGGAAGAATCATTGATATAGCCATACGGTTTCTTGATAATGTGATAGATCTAGAAGAGTTCGGTCTCGATAAGATCACACGTATGGTCAAAGGAAACCGTAAGATAGGGCTGGGTGTGATGGGATTTGCAGATATGCTCATAAGATTGGGAATACCATATAATTCTACTGGTGCAATAAAGGTTGCAGAAGAGGTTATGGGTTTTATTGATCAGCGAGCTGTACAGGCATCAGAAGAAATCGCAAAACGCAGGGGTGTCTTCAAAAATTTTATTGGGAGTACCTATGACAGATCAAATGGAGCAAGAGTACGTAATGCGACCTTGGTCACTATTGCACCAACAGGTACTATCAGCATTATTGCCGGATGCAGTAGCGGGATAGAGCCGATCTATGCGGTTTCATATATCAAAACAGTAATGGAAGGTGAAAAACTTACCTTCACTGATTCGTATTTTGAATATATTGCAAAAAGAGAGGGATTCTATTCTGCTGAATTAATGGTCCGTATTGCTGCTGTTGGTTCAGTTTCAGGTATGCTTGAGGTCCCTGATCCTATACAGAAGCTTTTCGTGACATCTCATGATATGGAATATGAATGGCATATCCGGCTGCAGGCAGCTTTTCAAAAATATGTGTTAAATGCAGTATCCAAGACTATCAATTTCAAATATGATGCATCCAAGGAGGAGGTATCAGGAGCATTTAAACTTGCATATGACCTGGGATGTAAAGGTATTACTGTTTACAGGGACCATAGCCGTAATGAACAGGTACTGGAATGTAATTACTGCACTGCAGAATCCGGATCATTTTAAAAAACATATCCACTTCAAAAAGCATGGTATTTTGACAGGATTTACAGGATGTTGACGTTGCGTTATATCCTGTCGATCCTGTCTAATATTTTTTATAATATATAATCTGTAAGATAATATACTCAAGAAAATCCGACCGAAGGAAGGATTTTGTTCTATTACCCTTAGATTTGAAGTGGATACATGTGTTCCCTTTTCCTGAAATATATTCATGTTTTTCACCCTTATGGGTGATATCCATTTGAAGTGATAACCTTTAAAGGTGATAAGAAACTATATACCATACATGACTTTACCCGGCATCTATTCAAAATCACGATTGAAATTATTTACGAACCGGAAAAAGAGCATCAAACAGATTGACATGTGTTTTAGGGGAGGTGGAAAGCACTTATCTTTCAAAGGTCTTCGCAAGATTGGGAAATCTGAACTTGCAAAATATTATATTGCAACGCACCCAAAGCAGCGGCTTGCTTACATCGATCTTGAGAACCTGAATCTCACTGTGGAATTATTCCCGCAGGAATATGTTGGAACGATTTGTTTCTGGTATTTCAACAAAGGTATGGGTTTTGTTGAAGAGTTCCATGACCCATTTAATGTTATAAACAAGATCAACGATCCATTGGTAACCTCAACCATGACAAGCATACTTCAGGAACTTGAAAAGAAAAGTCCGAACTATAAGCTAATGATGGAGTATGCACTGAACTTCCCTGAACAACTTTCATCAAGATACGACACGACCATTGGTATTTTTATCGATGAGTTCCAGTTGTTCCCGGAGCTTTCCGGTAAGTTCGATATCACACGTTTACTGCGATCTATTGTACAAAACCAGCATAGAACACGATATGTAGCATTGGGATCGTGGATGACAAAAATCGATGAACTGTTTGCAGATGCTGCATCTCCGCTCTTTCTACATTTTACACTTGAGTCCCTTCCAAACTTCAGCAGGGATGATAGTTTTGAGTTTCTACTTAAATATTTTAACCGGTTTGAGATAACCCTCACAAAAGAAATGCTTGATAAGATGTACGAATTATGCCATGGACATCCCATGTATCTTAACTCACTTGCTGATAGGCTGTTATTGCTAAACAACACCGGGATGGATATGAATAAGAAAAGTGTCAAAATGGCATTTTTTACCGAGATCACTTCGAAAAACGGAATGATAAATAGGCATTGTAATTATACCTTAAATGTATCGCTTGTCAAATCAAAATCACATGCTACACTCAGGACAATCCTTCATATTCTTGCAAAAGAGGATGACAGCGGTCTAACGCTTTCCCGGATATCCGAAAAAATAAAACGAAAGCCAAACATAGTACTAAAACAGTTAAACCGTCTGCTTGCGACCGACCTTCTAATTAAGACCCACCGAAATTATTGTTTTACAGATCCGGTCATCAAACAATATATGGAAATTGAGGAGCTTGGTATTGACCTGCCATTATCGGACAGTCTGTTGAGTCAGGTCAAACCGGACCTGTTTGAGGAACTCGAAGAGAAATATCTCAAAGCATCGATTGAACTGGGTACAGCAAAGGAGAGCGAGATACGTGAGATGATATCAGGATTCAATGGCCAGGTTGTGGGAGGGCACCTGTTTGGTAAGGACGGTACTATCTTGTTGCCACGTGTGGATGAAGCTGAAAATTTTGTAGATATTGACAGTAATGGTGTCATTTTTGATGAGAACTTTGTGGTGGAGATTGATGCTCTTGTAAAGGGCAGTGAGAACTGGCTGGTAGAAGTTAAATGGAAAAACAAGCAATCACGACCATCTGATATTGATCTGTTGATAAGAAAAAAGCAATTTATTGAGAGGGCCAGGAATTTAAACATTGATGTACTCTGGCTGATATCTAAAAATGGTTTTACAGAAAAGACAATCGACGTGGCAGAGGTAAATAATATTTTACTTACAGATGCTGATGATCTACACAGTATAAAAAAAGCAGTGTTCAAACATAAAAGAAAAGGAATGTGATCACATTGCCAGTTGGTACTGGAAACTATCAAATTAGCATTTTAGCTTAAAAAATTATCTGTTTTTTTCAGACAGCCTAAATTTATATCAACATCCACATCCTATAAATCCTAAGAGTTTTTTTTCCAAAACTATATAAAGAAACTGATTGTAATAAATCTGGTATCATTCGTAATGCATGTAGGAACTGTTCTATGATTGATTTTAATGGGTCAATAAAACCGGTTTTAATTTCAGGAATTATGCTCAAACAAGATATTGAGAAAGGTTTATTAAAAACAGATCAATAAATAGGCAAATGAATATGGAAAATAATAATAAAAAAAAAATCCTGTATATACTCACTGTTATCCTGGTACTCATATCAATTGGTGTCCTCTTCTTCTATGCACCTGTCCCGATAAATCCGGGTGAAAGAGGAACTTATACTGACTCAAACCAAGAGACCCGGTATACAACAACACAGGACGAATGGATAAATTATGTTAATAGCTTCTATATCGCTTATTTCCATATTCCCATAGCACTAAGCGCCTATCTGTCATTCTCGCTCGTCTTTATTTTCAGCATTCTCTATCTGCGTGATGCCAGACAGAAATGGGATACATACGCGGCATCAGCAGCAGAAGTAGGTCTAATATTCGCAGGCCTGGCTCCGGTTACAGGTTCTGTATGGGCAGGAGCAGCATGGGGACATTACTGGCCCCCGGGTGATATCAGGCTAAATACTTCATTGGTGCTTTTTTTTATTTATCTGGCTTATCTATTGATCAGGCAGGCCATAGACGGTCCTGAAAAAAAGGCACGTCTTTGTGCTGTCTTTGGAGTAATCGGTTTTATCAGTGTACCTATCAGTTTTTTAAGTATCAGGTTGTGGTCGGCAGCATATCATCCGACAGTAATTGGTCCGGGCGGCGGAGGGATGAGCGGATCACAGATCATTATCCCTATAGTCCTTGGTCTGGCAGCCTTTGTATTGATGTGTATTTCTTTAACAATCTATAAAGCAGATAACTTTACCTTGGAGAATGAACTATTATCTCTTAAACAACAAAAAGGTGTTTGATCCTTCATCATGAAAGAAAAAGAATATCCCAAAAAATGGATCAAGAAGAAACAATTTGAACAGTCCTGTACCCGGTATATGGAAGAATTCGGTTTTGAGTGGGTAGAGGAGTTCACATTGAACGGTGCATGATTTATATATAGTATTACTCTTTCCGTCTCCTGATATATATTAAAAAACCTGTCAATATTGCTAACACAACAAGAGATCCCTCCGCTCCTATACCATTTATTGAAAAAATCTTATCAAGTATAGATTCTTCTTCTTCTTCTTGATCTGACCCTGTAGATGCTGGTTCATCTGTACCGGATGTGGCATCCTCCGGGGATTGCGAAGACGATGATGAGGTATGTAGCTTTTTAGGTCCTGTAATTGCAAAAGGTGAGAACCCTGTTGTCTGTGATTCGAAGTATATATACGATGTACTCTCATTGATCTTTGATGTTGGTAGCTGGATCCATTCTTCATTGTGATAGCGGTTGAGTGTGATGGAACCGTGTTCAAGATCATTGTCTTCCATCCATTTCTTCTTTACTTTAAATCCGATCACAGGATCTTCCATATTTTTCTCAGTCGCATAACCTTTATTACCTATCCAGATATTGATATTCTGATATACTATTCCTGATGGCGGTTTTCCGGCTATTGTAGAAGTATCTTTCAATATCTCAATGGTTGCGGATAATGTTCCGGCATTTTTTAGTGCTCTATATTTAATATACTCAATATCATTCTCAATTTTTTCAAAAAAGAATTCGATCTGGTGGTATTTACTGACATACACTCTTTGTGTTTCTTTTACCTCAATGTTCTCATACGCTTCACTACTCCCACCTCCGCCGCTGCTGCTGCCTCCGCTACTGCTTGATTGATATACTGCCTTGGTGCGTGTAATATTAATAAACGTAGTATTGGTATTTCCTGCCTGGTCGCTGACGTTTGCATAAATGATATTCGATCCCATTAATAGAGGTACCGATGCACTGAAAGTACCGTTAAAGTTAGTAAGTGTGGTATCGATAGTACCGGTACTGTTAGTAATAGTAATATCAGGCGGTGAACCTGTGCCGTTGACTGTGCCTGAGACTGTTATTGAGCTCCCCGAAGTTGATGAGTTATTAACTGGTAATGTAATGCTGATAAAGGGTGCAACATTATCAATATAGAACATCCATGATTTATTTGATATATGTTCTGCATTATCCGAAACACTGAATGTTACATTAACTGTATCGCCGTGGTTGTATGTAGTTGTTGTATCATTTGAAAATTTATATGTTACTGCCGGACTGGTATTGGTAAGAACTACCTGCATACCGTCCACTGTCATATTTGCACTGCTGACATTGACGTATGAACCTCCATCTGTTGCATTTATACTGATAGTAGGTTTGAGGTCAGTGGTTCCGTTTGCAGGAGTATTATTGGATAATATGGGTGGAGTCTCATCAGTTATAGTAATATTAACTGTGTCCTGTATACCACTGTTACCTGCACTATCGTTATACTGGATCGTATAGTTAAAATCACCTATACCAGCACTGGTATTTACAGGTACTGTAATATTCGTATCATTGTTCCATTGTATGGAATCCATTATTTGAGTGCCGTTTTGCAGTACCCGGTAGTATCCGGGGTGCTTGTCAGTGAGGATCCAGTTTGTGAAATTTACAGTAGTATCAGCCGCATAGTTCGTATCTGCCGGAGTGTTGGAAGTTGGGTGTGTGATATCTACTGTGAATGACCATGAGTAAGTCTTAAGGTTTGAATTATTATCAGAGGCATTTACCGAACAGGTGACAATACCTTCATTGTAAGCCTCAGTTGTTAGGTTCTGTACTTTAAAACCATTGGTAATTGTTGTAGTTGTGATATTAACAAGTTCACCGTTTATGGTCATATTAATAGAACTCTCATTAACTGCACTTCCAGTATCTGTGATATTGACATATACTAAAGTGGTATTATTGCCTGTATATGAATTACTTGCAGGGTACTCAGCTGAAATTGAGGGTGGAAGGTCAAGTGCACCTGAGATGACCAGCGCGAACGGTTGTGATCCTCCTTGTGGAATATTGGTACCTTTCACTGTGATATTATACATACCATCTACGGGAGATATTAGTTCAACCTGTTCAACATTATTTATGCTGTCACCGCCATTTCCTAAATACGTTTCACCGGGACGACCTGCTACTGTCAGGTCGAGGTCATTTACCAGCATTGTTCCAGCAAAGACTGCAGCCGGATAGTCAGTCCATACCAGAGTAACTCGTAGTGGTTGGGAACTGTTGATAGAATAATATTTAATATTCCATGATCCGGATGTACTCAGACTGATGTTATCATGATGCTTCATGATCCTTGGTGATGCTGGAAACAGAGAGTTTTCAATATCCACACGTCCCCAGCCCTGGTCATTTCGAGGATGACTCAGATTGACAGCACCGTTTATTAATGTGGCTTTTATTAAAGCAGCAGTGGGTGATATACTTTCATTTTGCAAATAGTACTGTCTGATAAGTGCGGTTATACCTGCAACAATGGGAGTGGACATACTTGTTCCACTGCCATATGTGTAATTTGCATCATAGTCACCATATCCCATTGTACTCCTTGCTTTACTTGATTTTGTCGAAATAACATAAGTACCAGGTGCAACAACATCAGGTTTGATCCTGTTATCGTCTGTAAGTCCTCTGCTGCTGAAATCAGCAATATCATTAATATTATCAGATGTTGTGCCGTTGTTTGTTCTATTGTTTTCAGACGCTCCAACAGTAATAGAATTCTTAGCAGTACCAGGCGTTGAAACAGTATTATTTTCAGATCCTTCATTTCCTGCTGCAAAAAGAATTACCATATCAGGATGATTCCATAAGAAAGAATCAACGCTCTGTGATTGAGATGTATAATTTCCATAATATATTTCATCTTCTGTTCCCCAACTATTTGTATGGATTCTTGCTCCGTTATCATATGCCTGGAAAAAAAGGTCTTTTAGGTCTAAAGGTAAATTTAACCAATCATTCGATAAACCACCCGCTTGAAATATAAGTTGCGCCTGTGGTGCCATCCCTTTGAACTGCCCGTTAGAGCAAGAGCCGTCGCCAAGTACTGATCCTGCAACATGTGTTCCATGACCTTCAAATATATCTGCTACATCATTATCTCCGGCAGTATCAAATATCTCAATGATCCGCCCTTCAAGGTCATCATGCATTGAAGCATCATTAACACCCGTATCCAGCCCTGTATCTACCACAGCCACTATCTGCCCGCTGCCGTTTAAACCATGGCTATTTCGAATTTCATAGACATTCGTGATATTGGTAGTTACATCATTTAATATTACAAACCTACTGCGCTCCTCCATCCAGCAAACTCCTGGTATAGCAGCGATATCAGCTATCTTCGAACTTTCGATCCTGACCAGTAAGGTATCTCCTGCATTGCCCATGACAATGCCGCCCAGTGCCTGTATCTCATTTGATATATGCATACTTTCCTGCGCATCGAACAGCAGTACAGTAATATTCGTATAGATTGCTTGTTCTGCATTTGAGTATGTGGGGTAAGATCCCGAGAGTCCGTGACTTATTTTATAATCTGGCTGGTAAATGCCGATCCATTGAACAGTATCCAGCGCTTCTACTCGTGCCAATACATGGGAATCCATCCGTACAATAAAGGCATTTTTCGGAATATAATTAAATAGTACTGCGCCTGTATCTGTTATACTCTGTTTCCACTCATCAGTTACATAACTCGTAGACTGTACAATATAATAACCTTCGGTATCATTAGGAATCGACGACAATACCTGCCCTGATTGTACCGCTTGTGGGGTATAATCAGTAGTAGTGAACTGTGCGTTTTTCAATAGTATTGCATTTTGGTCATTGGTATTAACAGCTTCATGTACCTGGTAAGCGTTAGTAGATACAAGAGAAAATGTTAGTATTATAAAAATAATAATTGATCCGTATATAGTTATATTGCGCATTACAGGTCCCCCACATTCTAATTTTGCTTATTTTGGTTAAGTGGTTTGTGTTTGTTCATTTTTTCCTCTATGATGTTTATTCACTGTAGTAATCATGATAAATACCAGGATAAGTATAATATATTGCTTTTCATAGTATATCAAATATAACTAAAAATGAGACCGTTACATTACATGTTGGTACTATCAAATTAACCGCGGATAAACGCGGATGAGCTGCCTGAAAATCTGCGTTCATCCGCGTTTATCTGCGGTTTTATAATATTCACCAACACGAATTGTAACGGTCTCCTAAAAATACTCAAAATGATTAACATTTTTTAATAGTATATTAAGTATAACTTGATATATCGAAAATGCTCACTCTGTTCACATTTTCTAATTTTCGGCTCTTTTAAGGACCTCAAGCAAAGATTCTACGAATCTTTTAATCTTTAGCTTCTTCGAAGCTTCAGTCAATAAAATCCGAGCGTTAGCGAGGATTTTATTCCAATAACCACGCTGCTATAATCTCCTGCAGATCAAATGAAGACATTTTGTATCTTCTTACAGGTATATCATTCAGCCAGTGATTAATTGCATCTTGAAGCTCGGACGTAGTGACAGTTTGTCCTTCTTTGGAATTCTCCCCCATCCATTCTTCTTTCCAATCAGAATAAGGATTCACTGCACCTGAGATGACCAGTGCGAACGGCTGAGGTCCTTGGGGAATATTGGTACCCTTTACTGTAATATCATATATACCACTCACCGGAAATAATAGTTCAACCTGTTCAACATTATTTATACTGTCACCACCATTTCCCAAATGATCACCACCCGGACCTGTTACGATCAGGTCAAGATCATTTACTAGCGTTGTTCCTGTAAAGACTGCCCCCGGATAATCGGTCCATGTCAAAGTAACTCGCAGTGGTTCGGAAGGGTTGATAGAATAATACCTGACGTTCCATGATCCGGATGTACACAGGCTGATGTTGTCATGATACCGCATGACCCCTGGTGATACGGGAAATAGAGAGTTCTCAATATCCACACGTCCCCAGCCCTGGTCGTTTGGAGGATGACCCGGATTAACAGCACCATTTATTAATGTGGCTTTTATCAAAGCAGCAGTAGGTGTTATATTTTCATTTTGCAAATAATACTGCCTGATAAGTGCGGCCGTACCTGCAACAATAGGAGTGGACATACTTGTTCCACTACCATATGTGTAATGTGCATCATAGTCACCATATCCCAGAGTACTTCTTGCTTTACTTGATCGTGTCGAAATAATATAGGTGCCGGGTGCAACAACATCCGGTTTGATCCTGTTATCGTCTGTAAGTCCACTACTGCTAAAAGAAGCAATATCATTGATGTTATCAGATGTTGTGCCTTTATCTGGTCTAATGTTTTCAGATGCTCCTACGGTGATAGAATTTTTGGCAGTACCGGGCGTTGAAATTGTGTTATTACCGTATACACCACTATTTCCTGCAGCAAAAAGAATTACCATATCAGGATGATCCCATAAGAAAGTATCAACGCTCTGTGATTCTGATGTATAATTTCCATAATAAATTCTATCGTCTGATCCCCAACTGTTACTGTGGATTCTTGCTCCGTCATCATATGCCTGTAAAAAAAGGTCGTTTAGGTCTAAAGGTAAATTTAACCAATCATTCGAGAAACCAGCCGCTTGAAATATAAGTTGCGCCTGTGGTGCTATTCCTTTGAACTGCCCGTTAGAACAAGAGCCATCGCCGAGTATTGATCCTGCAACGTGTGTTCCATGACCTTTATATATATCTGCTACATCATTATCTCCGGCAGTATCATATATATTAATGATCCGTCCTTCAAGATCATCATGCATTGAAGCATTATTCACACCCGTATCCAGCCCTGTATCTGCTACAGCCACTATCTGCCCGCCGCCGTTTAAGCCATAGGTATTTTGTGTTTTATAGACATTCGTGATATTGGCAACCACATCATTTAATATCACAAACCGACTGCACTCCTCGATCCAGCAAACTCCTGGTATGGCGGCGATATCAGCTATCTTTTGACTTTCGATCCTGACCTGTAGGGTATCTCCCCCATAGTTTGTGATAATGCCGCCCAGTGTCTGTATCTCATTTGAGATATGCAAACTGTCCTGTGCATCAAATAGCAGTACAGTAATATTCTTATAGACTGCTTGTTCTACATTTGAGCATATGGAGTAAGATCCCTGAAGTCCATGACTTATTTTATAATATGGCCGGTAAATACCGATCCATTGAACAGTATCCAGCGCTTCTACTCGTGCCAATACCCGGGAGTTCATTCGTATAATAAAAGCATTATTTGGGATATAATCAAATAGTATTGCACCTGTATCTGTTATACCCTGTTTCCATTCATCAGTCACGTAACTCGTAGACTGCACAATATAGTAACTTTCGGTATCGTCTGCAAAAGATGACAATACCTGCCCTGATTGTGCAGCTTGTGAGGTATTATCTGTAGTAATGAACTGTGCGTTTTGTAAAAAAATGGTCTTTTGGGCATTGACATTAACAGCTTCATGTAGACAGGAAGCGTTCGTAGGTATAAGAGAAAAAATGAGTATTACCAGAAAAATAATAGGTCCGTATATAATTATTTTGCGCATTACAGGTTCTCCATATTCTAATAATATGCATGTATATAATCATGCCCCATTTATATTTATATACATATATATATTGTATTTATACTTGTTATTATAGTATATCAAGTATTTGATATACTAAAAATGCTTAAGATTTTCTAATCTTCGGCTCTCTTAAGGGCCTCAAGCGAAGATTCTACAAATCTTCTAACCTTCGGCTCTTTTAAGAGCCTCAAGCAAAGATTCTACGAATCTTTTAGTCTTCAGCTTCTTCGAAGCTTCAGTCAAGAAAATTCGACCGAAGGTAGGATTTTGTCCTCAATTTATATATATACCATCTTGCCCACGAGAAGGCTACAATTGAGCCTATAATATTTGCCATAACCAGACCCAGCCAGATTCCTTCCAGTCCTAAATTAAGATAAAAAGCAAACACAACTGCAAATAGAGATGTTAGGATGATCGTGCGCAAAACCGTAACGGTCAATGCATTCATCCCTTTACCTGTTCCCTGGAAAAGCGCTGAAGAAAGCATACCAAATGGCACGGCAATATAGAATAAACATATTATTCTAAGAAAAATTGTCAGATCATTTGCTATATCTGCCGTTCCTGGGGAATGTGTAAAAACCGCAGCTATATACGGAGCCAGAATAAAGGTCACTACTGCTATTACTATCTCTATCGCAACCCCTATCTTTGTTGCATAGAGATGAGCAATACTTACCTTCTCAAAGGTCCGTGCACCATAAGCAGCCCCGGTTACTGAAACAACGGCAGTGGAGATACCGACAAGTGGTAGTGTTGCTATTGTTGCTACCCGCCATCCTGCAGAATAGACTGCTACTCCATCAGTAGTGCCTACTATTACTATTAAAACATTCAATATGATCATAGTGAGTGACATTGAAAGGTGCATCACCGAGGCTGGTAGACCTACTCCGATGATATCTTTGACGATCTTTTTATCAAAGTTAAAACCACTGATATTTATATCTACATAAGTATTTTTTTTAAAGAGCATCCAGTTCAACATAAGTGCAGATGAAACTGCCAGTGAGACTAATGTGGCCCAGGCAGCACCTTCTACACCCAGACCAAGGGTATAGATAAAAACCGGATCCAGTACGATATTCAAACATGCACCCAGTGCCAGAGCATACATGGCCCGCCTGGCATCTCCTTCTGCCCTTAATATGGAATTTGCTACATTAGTGAAAAATATGAAAATACTGCCGCCAAAGAGTATCCTGGCATAAGATGCAGCCATACCGGCGGTCTTACCGGCACCTATTAATAAAAATAATTCATCGGTAAAGATCAATAGCGGTACGGTAAAAAGAATAGTGAGTAATAGCATTAGTATAATTGCGTGGGTAGCTACATTATCAGCCCCTTTTTTGTCCATAGCACCGATCCTGCGTGATATAGCGGATCCACTACCTATTCCAAGCCCATTGGATAATCCCATGGCTATAAAAAAGATAGGAAAAACAAAACCAACGGCAGCAAGAGCATCGATACCTAGACCGGAAACCCAGATCGCATCTACGAGATTGTATATTGTTTGTGCCGATAAAGCTATTATCATTGGTATTGAAAGTTTTATAATAGCTCCTTTCGGATCACCGAGAAGCGTTTCAATACCGTTGGTTTCTTTATGACCGAATGCTAAAGCCGTTAATGGTGTGTGTGTTTTTTGTTTCATCTTGTTACCATCATGAATCTCAAGCACCCGTAGTATAGGAAAAAATATAGTTTTAACAGATAATAGATGTATTAGTAAATAAGTTGGTTATAATTATGATTGGAATTACAGATAAACTTATCAGTAAGGTCTCAAAAAAAGCCGTGTTATCCAAAAGGAAACGGAGTAATTATAATTTTCACAATACCAGTAGCGATAATATACAGCGGTTTTTAAATGCTCTGGAACCTGAAACATACCTTCGTCCACATAAACATGAAAATCCTGATAAGGTAGAGGTCTTTTTGATATTATCAGGAAGGGTTATGGTCATTGAATTTGATGATCATGGGAATATAATTGATCATATTTTGTTGGATCCTGAGAAAGGAAATAGGGGGGTAGAGATCCCTCCCGCGAGCTGGCACTCTTTTGTTGTATTAGAAGAAGGTTCGGTGTTATATGAGATAAAAGAAGGACCGTATGTAGAAGAAACTGATAAGATATTTGCCAAATGGGCACCGGAAGAAGGGAGTAAAGAAGCACAACAGTTTAAGCAAGAGTTAATGGATTTGATATTAAAAGATTAGGTACTTATTTTTTATAGATGCTTTTTCGATGACCAACTTTAATGATAAGAACTTGAAGTTTGTTTTTTTGTATATCAATGATAATACGGTAATCACCAACACGCAACCGAAAATAAGGGACACCAACAAGTTTTGTTACATTGTGAAAGGGATTCTCACTGAGTTGTGAAACTTTTTTAAAAATACGCTTAGATACGGTTCTTTCCATTTTTCTAAGTTCATCCGCTGCTGATTCAGACCAGATAATTTGAAATCTCATCAGAATCCCAGTTCTTCCGCTAAATCTTCATGTGTTATATATTTGCCATTTTCGATCTCTTTTAATGCAGATTCAATCTCTTTTTTTGTTGTTTCATTAAGTTCCTGAATGTCTTCTATTAGTCGTTCCAGGACATCGTTATATGTCTCTCGATCAAAAATTTTCATTTGATTTAATACTACTTTTATATCTTCTTTTATCTGGATTGTTGTTGCCATGATGATTGGTTTGTTTGGAATATATTTATAGATTACTATAGTTCAATATTGACTATTATATTTACTTATAGTGTATAATTTTCACTCATACCTCAAAGCATCAACAGGCTTAAGTTTAGACCCCTGATAAGCCGGGATCATTCCGGCAGAAATTCCTACGACCACAGAGATAAACAGTGCCAATACTACTATCTCCAAACTGACAACAGTTTCAATCGAATCTCCTCTGGGAGTGCTCATTAACCCTCCTCCTAAAAGATATGATGCAACAATTCCGAAAAACACGCCTATTATTCCTCCGATAATTCCCACAAGTCCTGAATTAAAAAGAAATATAAGCATAATATCTCTATTTCGTGCACCGATTGCTTTCATAATGCCTATTTCTTTTGTTTTTTCAAGCACTGCTGTGAACATGGTATTTGCAATGCCTACTGCACCTACAAGTAATGATATTCCTGCTACGAACCCTAAGAAAAGGGTAATCATGCCAGTAACACTTGATATTTGTTCCAGTATCTGTTTCATGGAAATGACTGTATAATCCTTATCATCAATGGTATTGACATGCCTGACTATATCTAATTTTTTCTCGATCTTAGCAACAACACTATCAATATCTGCTGAGTCTTTTGCAATTACTGTTATTGAATCATACTCATTTTTAGTTTTATCATCCAGGACCTGATATGCTGATTGTAAAGGCATATAAATACTTAGTCCGTTTGAACTCATTCCTGAACCTTCATCAAGTATACCAACAACTTTGAATGACTTTTCTTCTATAGTCAGGATTTTGTTTATTCCAATGGGTTCATCAAAATAGTTCCTTGAAAGATCATATCCTATCACCACAACATTTTGATCTGCCGGATCTAACAATCTTCCTTCTAAAATTTCTAAAGTAGTGACATAAGACCAAACCGATTGATCAACTCCCGTAACAGTAAGTTGCGCACTCTTACCAAAATAATAGACATACGCATTACCCTTAATATTAGTATCAATGTATGCCAGTTCAGGTATACTTTTCAAGGCCTGAACATCATTTCTTCCAAGTATGGCATCTGATTCCGATACCGATTCGGATCCCGAAGATGGTCCGTGACCAGGCATACCCATACCACTTGCTTTGGAGTACCCTGGAGTGATGGTTATTATATTTCCGCCAAGCCCACTTAGCTCATCATTGATGCCTGCTTCCATACCATTACCAATTGATACCAGAGCAATGACTGAAGCTACACCAATGACAATCCCGATTATAGTAAGCCAGCTCCTAAGCTTGCTGTGGGTTACCATATTTATTGCTATTTTAAGGCATTTATAAATCTTCATTTGTTAATCCCGGATTATCCCTTACTATTTTTTTTACCTTTTTTTCTTTTATTATAATACCAATAGCCAGTACCAACAGCAGCTAATAATAAGAAAATGATCCCCACATTCGTTAATCTTGAAATAGTCTCAGATCCCTGTAAACCCGAACTTGTATCCCCTGATTGTCTGTCCATATTAATATCTGCAGAGTCGAGAAATACTTCCGTATCTATGATATCCCGTTTGCCTGATGTGTCTGTATAGGCTATTTGGATCTTTAGTGGTACTTCATCATTTGGTGGAATAAGATTAAAACCAGCAGTTGTGTAATCTCCCATATCCAGGTTACCGACGATCCTGGTTCTTGAACCCTTTACACTCCAACCATCCTGTTCTGGAATAATGATAGATATTGAATAAGCAGGATTACTGCCAATGTTGGCAACTGAAAAGGATGTTTCATCCAAAGTGCTTTCGGAAAATGAAATATCAAAATCGGTTTTTCCCCCGACATATACGCCTGCAATTGTTGAGATCACTTTTTCTTCGAAAGTTATGGGATTATCATAGCGTAGATAAAGTTTTAGTTCATATAGACCAGGATCAGCATTGGGATCAGCTATAACCTGGTATTCAAGTTCTACACTCTCACCGATATCAACGTATCTCATATACTTGGTATTATCACTTCCTACCGGGAGGATTATCTTATCTTCATTTACCCAGTTGAATGTAAGATCCTTTAGAGGGGCTCTTCCTACATTATTTATGGTAAATTTCAGGCTGCTCTGCTCGCCAGGGACAAGATCAGTTCTATCAATCCTGATGATTTGCGCCATTTCCTTACTCTTCACATCAATAGTAACACTTGTTTCTTTTGTCAGTGATCCGCTTTCATCATGATATATAACATTTAGTTCATAGCTACCGGCTGATGCATCGCTATCAACCTTAAGCATATATGTGATAATTTTCATATAATCTTGTTTTTGATACTCTTTTATTGTGCTGATCTTCTGCTGTGCCGGTTCACCATCAACTAATGTAAAAGGATATTCGGGCTCAAGTTCAACAATAAGATTATTTACGGTTTCTCCTCCAAGATTCTCAATACCCAAATAGATCTCAATGGTATCTCCTGCAATTGCCGGATCCGGGTCCTGGTTCACCAGGCTAACAGAAATTCCTTTGGTATCTGACAGATCAGGATAATTATTGCCTGATATGTTAGGATTGGCACTGGATATTGGAATTATTATTAAGCAAAATAATATACAAATAATACTGATCTTTTTCATTGTTAATTCACCTGGTTATTCTGTGTCTTTATTATTTCTCCATCTTTTAATTCGATAATTGTGTGAGCATATTTTGCAAGATTTTGATCATGGGTGACCATTATAATCGTTTTACCTTCATCTTCCCAGAATTTATAAAGCATTTCAATGATATTTTTCCCGGTAACACTATCAAGCGCACCCGTAGGTTCATCTGCCAGAATGATCTCAGGATCAGTGGCAAGACATCTGGCAATTGAAACTCTTTGCTGTTGTCCCCCGGAAAGCTGGGTTGGTAAGTAATCTATTTTATCTTCCAATCCCACGAATCTAAGAATATCCATAGACCTTTTTGAAGCTATTTTATCATCAATTTCCTGAAATTCCAATGGAAGCATGACATTTTCAAAAGCACTCATTGTAGGGATCAGGTTATATTGCTGAAATATGAAACCAATCGTTTTTCCACGAAATGATGCCAGATCAGATTCATTAAGCTGGCTGATATCACGGTCTTTTAATAATATCCTGCCTTTTGATGGAATATCCAGACAACCGATCAGATTCATCATAGTTGATTTTCCACTACCGGATGCACCGACAATGGCAATGAAATCACCTTTTTTAATCGTTACCGTTATTCCTTTTAATGCGGGAACTTCAACTTCCCCCATTTTGTAGATCTTCCAGACATTTTCCAGGTTAAGTAACGTTTTATTTTGTTCCAATTTATTTGCCTCTTAATTTTAATGAAAAATTTTATTGATATAATTAATAATAGTTGCAATAGGATATAAGCAAGAAGAAGGTAAAATGTACACTTTACGTCCACTTTTTTTATTAAGGATTAAATAATATATTAGTATATGCCCACGCTTCATATGATCGATCAGACAAGACTAGCTATAGAACTTGGCTACACACTAATTATTATATTTCTTTGCCTTTTAATATATTTAAAAACAAAAGAAATATACGACCTGACAGATCATAAGGGAATATACTATTTTAGAAACACATTTTTATTTTTAGGATTAGCTTATCTTTTCAGATTTACCTTCATGTCATTCTTCTTAACGAAAATAACATTTGATGTTTACCAGCCAATTGGCCTTTTTATGATATTTTCTCTGGTACTTAGTGGATACTGCAGCACTATGGCTATTCTTTCACTGACATATAGTACGATAAGGAAGATACTACCTCTGAAAAATTTTACATTAACATCAAATGTTATTGCTATTATTATTTCAGTAGTGGCACTTATTTCAAGATTACCGTTCTTCTTAATGTTATCACAAGCGGTTTTGCTTATTTTTACTATTAGTTATCTCCTATATAATAAATCCTGGAAGATCAGCCAGCTCTTTATTTTGTATTTTATGCTTTTCTTGTTCTGGATACTTGATCTGTTTGCATTAGGTTCGATGAAACATCTTCAATTTGAAATAACAATTGTGCTGCAAATTCTTTCTATCGCAGTGATTGGAATCATCTATTACAAGGTGGTCAAGTGGATAAGATAAGAAGAAGAGATCGCCTGGAGGTAATATATGATATATTAAAGATTATCAGGCATTATAATAATTCTATAAAACCTACGCCTTTACTTAGATATTCAAATTTATCATCACAGAGCTTTTCAGATTATTTAACTGAATTACTGGAAAAAGGTTTTGTTAAAGAGATCATTGATGAAAAGGGGAAAAAGTTCTTGACATTAACAGATAAAGGATTTAAATATCTTGAAAAATATAAAATGATTTTGGGTTTTATTGATGAGTTTGAATTGTGAAAGAACAAAATCCTCCCTTCTGTCGGATTTTCTTGAGTACATCAAGTTATACTTGATATACTACAAGAAAACCTGCTCCTAAGACATTACTTATTTCAAAAGCAGCACCAATAACCTTGTTGGATAAATCATTTATTTCATCATCTACACTCATATATTGTTATTCGCCTTTTGAATTATTCACAGATAAGCATGTATGAAACTGTTAAATAGTATACTTATCTACATTTATGCATTTCATCTCCCATTGGATACTTCTTTTTTATTCGTTTGATTTTATTCATTTCGCTAATATCTGTGTTCATTTGTGTTTATTTGTGGT
>JAIOQW010000226.1 GCA_021108405.1 Methanosarcinales archaeon | reverse complement strand
GTGGGATGTCACCATAAAACCCACATTTGGGTAAATTATTTATTGGGAATTCCCTAATTCGTTCTCAACAAACTCCAACCATTTTACAAATTTTGATGCCTGGTATTTATCAAATAAATTAGAATCTGACTTGTCCACATTCCAGTCACTTATCACATCTACTGATTGGTTTTTTTGTCGTGTCTTGATAATCCTGTTTTTTGTATGGACCCCCATGTGGAGGTCACTAACAATAAAAATGACATAGTCTTTTTTTTTGTCTGGTTCATCAGTACTGATTATAATACCCAGGGGTGCGTCCTCCGGAATTTTATATTTGTTTTGAAAATTTAATAGCTCCTTTAATTTTTTATCACCCGCCACGGCGTCGAATTTTTTCTTTCTGATCATCTTAAATGACTCCTTTTCAGAGGTCTGTTCCAACATTATAATGATAAGTTAGATTCATATACTATTTAGTTTTTCGATAAAGGTGGGACTTTAAATGATGATAATTTAAAATAGTTATCAAGATTTTCTTCTTAGTCTTACAATATACATCACAATAAATAACCCAAATATTGTGATCGCAGCCTCGAATGCTGGTGTATTTGCTATTGGGGTTGTTGTCTTTGCAGGAGTTGTCATCTCTTCAATTGTCATCACCCAGATATTACCATCTGAATCCGAAGTAAATGCGATCTTCTTTCCATCTGGGCTCCACATCGGGTAGAGATTGCTATTGCCTGTGGTTAGTTGCTTCCTGTCACTACCATCATTATTCATAATCCAGATGTTCACAGTGTCAGACCGATTAAATGATGCAGAAAATGCGATCTTTTTTCCATTAGGACTCCATGCCGGAAGTCCAATGAACAATCCACCAGTGGTAAGTTGTACCATGTTGCTACCATCGCTGTCCATCACCCAAACATCCAGATCACCAGAGCGATCAGAAACAAAAGCAATCCTGGTCCCATCAGGACTCCATGCCGGAAGCCAGTCAAATCCTTCATCTTTGGTTAGTTGCTTCTTATTACCACCATCGTCATCCATCATCCATATGTCTGTATTTCCAGTTCGATTTGATACAAAAACAATTTTTCTTCCATCCGGACTCCATACCGGAAGATGATCTTCTGTCGAATTGGCAGTGACTTGAATCTCATTTTCCCCATCGCTATCGATCACGTAAATAAACTCATTTCCAGTTCGATTGGATATAAAAGCAATCTCTCTTCCATCTGGACTCCATGATGAAAAAAGGTCTTTTGCAGAACTGGTGGTCAGCTGTGCTTGATTGCTTCCATCGCTATCCATCACCCAAACGTCCCAGTCACCAGAACGATTGGATGTGAAAGCAATCTTTGTTCCATCCGGACTCCATTTTGGATTGAAAGTCACTCCTGCGCTGGTAAGTTGAAGCCTGTCATTCCCATTGCTGTCCATTACCCAGATATCGGAAATATCGGAATGATTGGAAGTAAAAGCAATCTTTTTTCCATCAGGACTCCATGACCAAAAACAATCAAGCGTCGAACTGCTGGTTAGTTGGGTCACATTTTCATTCGCCAGAGACGAAGCCGTTCCGAGTATAACGAATAGCAATATAGCTAATCCAAACATTTTCTGTGTCGTGTTATCACCACCCTGATGTATATCGCATGATCTTTAAGCGGAAATTCAGTGCTTGAAAAATCGATACGGATGTTTTCAATTATCTCCAAAGGTATTTCATTGGTTGTGTTTGTATTTGTATGAGTGTAATTTCTCCAGTAGCAGTATTTGCATCGCAACTGCCCAGATACTCATCAACTCCCTCCGGAAGATATTCCTCAAGTTCAATTAAGCATTGTTCCAGATCATCCATTTTATCGGTTATTCGTTCCTTGTCCAAATCAATCACCTGATTCTTGCCTTAACCCTATTCATAACTGCTTTGTGGTAATCTTTTTTAAGATTTCTATACCTTATATATTCCATCTCTGTTTCCTTTGCCAAGGTCAGGATATAATAAAGATCTTTAGTATAGAGTACTTTTCCTTCAAGAAAAACCCTCTTACGGATGTTAACAGGCAGTTCATCCATCAGCGAAAGATCTATATTCTCCGGTATCGAGTTTTCAAGAGCTATTCTCTCTTTTAAACCAATACTCATGCCAGGGTTCGGCATAATGCATAAATCAAAATCGCTTTCTTCTCTTTGGGTCCCTATAGCCCTTGAACCATAGAGGATAATAGAGTGAACAAGTTTGAATTTCATTAAAGTTGAAACGACATCTTCTATCTTCATGATATTACAATGTGAACTACCCCACCCTAACGGATGGGGCTTCCTGCTTCGCTGACGATCTTCTGACCATCTCCACAGGCGTTAGTTTGGCCAGTCCCTGGCCTACTTTGTTGAGTATATTGATTGCAGCATTATAGAGATGCCTGCATATGTTAAGCGTGAATATTAAAGCAGCTTGTTGATTCTTGTTAGGATATATCCGAAATTTGTATGTTTTTCTATACATTTATGGTAACATATTTATTGGCTTATTATTAATATTTTAACTTATCCTTTTTATGCATCTATGACAAATGCTTTTTTAGGGATAGGTACCATCCCCCGGCTATCGCAGGGGGTCTTCAAATTTGATAACAGCTATATATCAATAAATATGTTCTGTTGATTCGTTGGATCACGTATTTAAAGCTATTATATTTATTTTATCACATGTTCAACTAACTCTTCACCCTTCTTAAGCGCTTCCTCAATCCTCTCCACATCAGGACCGCCACCCTGTGCAAGTTCTGCACGGCCGCCGCCGCCGCCACCAACTACTTTACACATCTCCCTGACAATTGTCCCCGAATTCACACCACGCTGTAATGCAAATTGCCCACATGAAGCTACAATTTTCACGCCATTAGATTCGCTTGCTAAAAGCACCACTGCATGAGGATCTTCCATTAATCTTGTTGCCATTTTAATTAGTTCTTCTATATCTGCTCCTAGTATTCTCCTGGCAACGACCTTAAATCCTTCAATGTCTTCAGCAGATTCTAATAAATTTACGGCATATGATTCTGCTAAATCCCCCTTTAATCTGTCAATATCCTTCTTAAACTGCTTCCACTCATTAAAGAACCGGTTAATAGTCTCAGGCAGATGCTCGGGTGTAACTTTCAACTCATCAGCACTCCGGTAAAGCAGGTCCTCCATCTCCTGCCACCGCTTAACTGCTGCTTCCCCGGCTGCATACTCTATCCGCTCCACCCCATCCTGTATCCGTTCGGTCTTCAATATCTTGATAGGCCCGATAAGTCCTGTATTACTCACATGGGTTCCGCCGCAGGCCTCAACATCATCTCCCACCTTCAGCACGCGTATCTTTTTACCTGGCGGGACACCGCCCTGGTATAATATAAAACCGTACTCCTGCTCAGCCTCTATCCTGTCCATCCAAAATGATTCTATAGGTATATCAGCCATCACAGTCCTGTTGGCTATAAGCTCGATCTGTTTTAGTTCGTCACTGGTGATGCGTTTGAAATGTGATAGGTCGATCCGTGCCTTGTCTTCACTCTTCTGTGCACCGGCTTGCCAGATATGATCTCCCAGTACTTTCTTAGCTGCATCGTTCACTACATGCGTTGCAGTATGATGGCGTTTATGAGCCCAGCGCCGTTTACTATCAACAGTACCATTTATATTATCTCCGGGCTTGATATCTATCTTATCTTCTGTTACTGCATGCAGTATAATTCCATTTTCGATATGAACATCTGCTACATGGTATGAAACATTTCCGTATCTAAATATACCGTGATCAGCAGGCTGCCCACCCCCTTCAGGATAGAACAGGGTCTGATCAAGTACTACCTGCCTGTCTATCACTGCCACAACCTTAGCTTCAAAATCCAGTTCCTCAGGCTCAAAATAATATAATCGCTTTGTTGGCGGCAGTCCTTCTATTTCTGGAATACTCTTAATTTCATCCGTTTCTTCTGCCTTACTGTGACTTTCGGCCACCAGTGAATAGAATGTATCCGGAAGGTCTATCTGAAGACCGATCTCCCGGGATACATCCGAGGTTATTTCCGGAGGTATACCGTGAGTATCATACATCCGGATGATCTCATCCAGCGGGAATTCCCTACCTTTATCCAGATAGTGCTGTGCAGACTTTGCCACCATACGCCTGCCGCGATCGAGTGTATCTGAATATTTTACCTGTTCCCTTTTAAGGATCTCCACTATGGTATCCAGATGCTGACTGAATTCGGGATAATCATGCATTTGTTTTATCTGCATAGTGACTATTTCATTGAGCGGTACGTTTATTCCGGCTTCGTTCATCAACCTGATGGTTCTGCGCAGTACTAATCGTGCCAGATATCCTGCTTTTACATTTGACGGGATAATACCATCACCGAACATGAATGCAAGACACCTACTGTGGTCTGCAATAGCATACACCCGCTCTACAGGTTCCATAATACTTTGTAGTGTATCAACTTCAATACCTATATCCGCAGCAACTTTCTTGCGCAACTGCATCAGGTTTGCCGCTCCTGTGATATCCATCAATCCTGCCAGCTTTGCATTCTTTGACAGGATACTGGCGTATTCAGGGTCATCCAGTCTATGATCTATTCCTGCCAGACCCATAAGTTCATTTACCATCTCAGGAAGAACTGCATCATATATAGTGGGAGAACCGGTACTGGCCCAGACAAACCGCTCCAGACCATAGCCTGTATCCACTATGTAGTTGTCCATTTTCTCATAGGATTCTCCCTTTATTATGATATCTCCACTTTTTTTCTGCTGCATGTTCATAAACACCAGGGTAGCTACTTCAAGCCCACCTATTAGCACTTCCACACATGGCCCGGCATTACCACCGCCAGCCCATGGTTCTTCTTTATATGTTACTGCATTGGCATCAGCCCCCATCTCAGCAAGCAGTTCGTCGCAGTACTGTACAGTCCTGTCCTTCCAATATATCTCTTTTTGAGAATTATTAAAAGCATGGTGTGCCATCATCTCAAAATTAGTAAGATGCCTTCCGCTTCTGCCTACTGAGTCAAGGTCAGGCAACCTGATGCAGGGCTGGCTGATGGTGAGCGGATTAGCAGGTGGTGGGACTAATCCTGATGTCACAAAAGGCTGGAAATCGGCTATACTTGCTATTGTAAGATAGATATCGTCCCGCCATCGTGCAATCACAGGATACCTGTCAAGTCTGGTATGACCGCGTGATTCAAAAAATGAGAGAAATTTTTCCCTCATTGTAGAAAGATCGTATGGTTTATTGAAAACAGGGTTGCCTATAAATGAATAAGGCGCACAGGGTGCATCTCCGCAGTTATTCCTATCAGGGTCTCTTGTCCAATAAGCACTACCGCATTTGGGACATATTTTTCTCTCAAAACCGTTATTAAGGAAATAATCGAGCTGATATTCATCGTCTAACATGGTATATCCGAGTGTCTAATGGTGTTAATATTAAAAAAGTTTACGTCATAGTAATTATTATATTCCTGGTAGTATATACTCTATAGGAATATATACATAAGAAAATGCTTCACATTTTCTAACCTTCAGCTTCTTCGAAGCTTCAGTCAAGAAAATCCGACCAGAGGGAGGATTTTGTTCCTATAAATATGTCAATCACATACGAAACATCTGTGCATGAGGTATACCACCTATATCTATCACGCTACCAGTGTCAATGGCTCCACAGGATATGGCAGCTTCAACACTTCGCTCTCCTATTATGTTTGCGGTAGTGACTTCCATTAGAGCAGCCTGAACCTGTGGAATATCAGCCAGTTCACCCTTATAAAAATACTCTGATATTTCCAATTTTAATCCGCAACCTCGCACAGTCTTTCCTATGAGTTCGCGATCACACACAGCTAAAAGTACAGATAACTCACTCTCATGTATCTTGATATACATGGTTGTATAATTACTCTATGGTGTTATTGATCTTTATTTCTGCGCCCTTTTCCTTTTTGTTTATCTTCATGACAATCAGCACATCTACCCTGAGCACCATCATGATGATCAAAATCCACATGGCAATTAAAACAACTGCGAAAGTCATTTTTAAGTGGAAAAATATGACATGACTTACACTTTGAAAAATCACCGCTTTCATGATGAACAGCTACTGTTTTTCCTTTTTCATTTCCATGACATTCACGACAGTCTTCTTCAGTTAAGTGATCTAAATTTGGTAAGGCTGTTGCTATAATACACATTAGTGCCATGATAATCAGTGCAATTAATATTTTATTGAATTTCATAATTCATACCACCTTATTAAAAATTTTAATAATTAGGTATATCTAACTATTACAATATAAATATTTCTAAAGATTGTGACCTGCGGTATCCTAAGATTTTTATACTTTAGAATTAATTATATATTCTCGTGTTGTATAGGTCCTTGCGTGAGTTACTGACAGAGTCTATCAATGATCGATAAGACAACCCCAACGCGGGAAATTATTGCGATATTGCCTGGCACAGAGGGTACCTGGAGCGGACAACGGAATCGCCCAGTGAGTGAAGTTCCGGAGTTAGTGCGTCAGGCGACAGCACATTAATCATCATTCCACTACAGTAATATCTTTCGGGTCTGATACAATGATCTCTCTTTCACCCTGATATTCATCCACTTTCCCGATTATTTCCACAGTATCTGCTTTGTCTACATACTGGTCGACTTTGGCAGCACCATTATTCTCGGGAATAAATACCTTCATCAGGTCTCCATTTGAATCCACAGTAAGTATCAGGTGATTTCCTGTGTAAGTAAACCGTTTACTTACCACTTCACCATATAGAATAACCCTATCATATATATCAGACTGATCTGAATATTCCTGTGGTATCGGACTGACTGCAATAAAACCAAAATATATGATGATCAGCACCAGAAGTGACATAACCATCAATACAATTGTGATCTTTTCTTCTTTTTGCAGCATACTTATGAAAGTACACTACCCTTAGACGCAGTGCCTACTGAGCGTTGATATCTCACAAGGTAGCCTTTTTTAATATTTGACACAGGTCGGTCCCATTGGTCCTTTCGCTCTTTAAGTACCTCCGGTGGAACTTTAACATTTAAAGACCTGTTTGGAATATCTATCTCGATAATATCTCCTTCTTTAATAAAAGCTATAGGACCGCCGTGGGCTGCTTCAGGTGTTACATGCCCTATACAGGGTCCTCTTGTACCTCCTGAAAATCTCCCGTCAGTGATCAGTGCCACTGACTCAATAAGCCCCATTCCTGCAATGGCAGCCGTGGGAGATAACATTTCTCTCATGCCAGGTCCACCCATAGGTCCTTCAAAACGTATGATAATTACATCACCTGGTTTGATCGTCCTGTCCATGATAGCATGCATAGCTTCTTCTTCACTATCAAAAACACGTGCAGGACCACTATGTACCATCATATCAGGATGAACTGCTGTTTGTTTAATGACCGAACCTTCAGGTGCAAGGTTGCCTTTTAATATAGCGATACCACCTTCGGGATGTACGGGATCAGTGAGTGTTTTTATAATACTGGCGCTCATTTTGGGATTTACTACTGTTATGCCTGATAAGTTCTCTTGCAGGGTATTGCCGCTAATAGTAAGTACATCCTGATCCAGCAAGTCTCCAAGTCGCTGCATCACTACCGGTATTCCGCCAGCTTTGTCAAGATCGATCAGGAACTGGTTTCCACCGGGGCGTAAGTTAACAAGATGGGGTGTGGTCCTGCTCATCTCATCGAATCGATCCAATGGCAGGTCAAGTCCGAACTCCCTGGCAATAGCAGGCAGGTGTAAGGCCGAATTGGTACTGCCACCTATAGCCATATCAACACAGACTGCATTATCAATTGAGCTTTGGGTGACGATCTGGCTGGGAGTGATCCCATTTTCCACCAATTGCATGATCTTCATTCCCGTCTCTTTAGCCAGCCTGATCTTCTTTGCATCTACTGCATGAGTTGATGCACAACCGGGCAGGCTCATTCCAAGTGCTTCGGTCATGCAAGCCATGGTATTGGCTGTGAACAGACCGGAACAGGAACCTGCACTGTGACATGAGTAATCTTCTAAGTCCTTTAGTTCTTTATCGCTTATCCTATCGTTCTGCCTCTCGCCCACACCTTCAAAAACAGAAATCAGGTCTTTATTCTCATCATGCACGAACCCGGGCAGCATAGGACCGCCAGTAACAACAGCCGCTGGAATATCCAGTCTTCCTGCCGCCATTAGATGACCGGGTACGATCTTATCACAGCAGGGTACCAGTACCATACCATCAAAGCGGTGAGCCTGGACCATTACTTCGATGCTGTCTTCTATAAGCTCCCTGCTTGGTAATGAATACTTCATACCCTCATGCCCCATGGCAATACCATCACAGATACCTATTGTAGAGAACTCAAAGGGGACACCTCCGGCAAGCCTGATACCGGCTTTTACTGCTTCCGCTACTTTGTCCAGATGAATATGTCCGGGTATGATCTCATTCCAGGAATTTACTACAGCTATAAAAGGCAGGTCCATTTCATAATCAGTTACACCCACAGCTTTAAGCAGTGATCTGTGAGGTGCTCTTTCCATTCCCTTTGTGACATCATTACTACGCAATTTCATATTATTTTTCTCCTGTGTTATTTTGGGTTTTCTATATCGTTTAGTATTATATATGTATATTAGTTAGGATTAGGTTTTTTATGACTTTTTATTATTTCCTGATCGCTACTTAAGTATTTCGTGGGCAGGATCATCCTGTGGATAAGGTTGAGATTATAATTGCATATGTGGGGTCGTTGAAGCTATATTTTCCATGGCAAGATCGAACACCCATAGCAGAGGCCTGACACCCACACAACGAACAAAAGACCCGGAGAATATTTAAATTAATGAGCTTGCTTGCTATCCCTTGTAATCCCAACCTATAACTCAGCCAAGACCCTGCCAGCCTGTCTAGAAAGATTTTTATATGATTGGAAAGTAAACTACTGTAAGTAGGGATTAATTATTTAATATTAAAATAAATCAATATAGTCAATTTGATATTTAATTTATTCATGAAGCGAGGTAAAAAGATGAAACAATCACAAAACAAAAGCCGTATTATTAGTGTTGTCATAACTATGTTAGTTATACTAATGCTCATTATTTCCGAACCGGCCGGTGCAGTTACTGTTAAAGTAGATACAACTAATATGCCTACAACTGTTGGAGATACAGGATATTTCTATTTCAATGTGACTATCGGAGGTAATGAAAAAATACCTATCGCTGATTTCACAATTGAAGGACTTCCCCATATTGACGGATCTTCCAATGGGACCTTGGTTTTCAAGGCAAGTGATATCGGTACTGCAGTTAATTCTGAAAAACCGGTAGGTGATTACAAGATAAAACTGGTTAAAACACATGGATGGGTAGGCAGTGAGGATGATTCTTTTGGAAATCTTACAAATAGAAATGATGCACCATTCGATGGATATGGATTTGGGTACTCATTTGTTGGTTATGGGTATGGGTATGGATATGGAAACACAAAACCAAATGTGAACCAATATACCAAACTCTCATATAAAATTACCATAGATTCTACAGATGCGACTGCAGGTACATATGATGTTACAGGAAAGATCAATACCGGTTGTAATAATGATAAATCTTTCTCCAGTTCTTCTACATCTTTCGAGTTATCTGAGAAGGAATCGTCAAGAAGAAGAAGTTCTAGCGGTGGAAGTTCAAACTACTGGAAATACCATGGAACTCCTACACCAACATCTACTGAATCCATAGATGCCACAGAAGATCAAACACAACCCGCTCAAACCCAAACAGAACAGGTTGCTTCCACACCAACACCAGTGACCACTGAAGAACCAACCGACGATGGTGGAATACCAGGTTTTGGAGCAGTAACGTTCATCGCAGGAATACTGGCAGCAGCATATATAATAATGAGAAAGAGAGGATAGGGTTCTATCCCCTTTTTATAGTATATCAAGTTGATATACTCAAGAAAATCCGAGCGTCAGCGAGGATTTTGTTCTTTTTATTATATCAAAAATAATGTAATAATCCGGAAAATCCGACCGAAAGGAGGATTTTCCAATTTATTATTTCTCCTTAGATGACCCGAATAACTTCCGAAACAAACTACTACCATTCTCTTGATTCGATTTATCCGGTTTCTTTAGTATCTCAGTTTCCTTTTTTTCTTTTTTCCTCACTAAACTATCTTCAAACTTAACAGGATCTTTTGAAGATTCACTCCGGGCCGGAACAGATGAACTAACGATATTAACAGATTCACCGCCATGTTTACTTTTCTTAACCCTGATATCCACTATAACAGGAAGCTCAATGTCATTTGATACCAGAATAGACACACCCGGCGGAAGACGTTTCAATTCCTCTTCCACTTCACTGCTGATACCTTCCAGCCCCTTACTTATTGCCTTTAAGTCATTAGGATTGGTCATTTTCATAATGATCTGGGTATTACACTGGCTTAACACATTCTTATCTATCCGTGCCGGCCGCTGGCTAATGACCATCATGCCCAGTCCGAATTTCCTGCCCTCTGAAGCTATAGTACGCAATATCTCAGTACTGGCAGTTTTTTCAAATCCCCTTTCAGGGCAAAAATTATGGGCTTCTTCCACTACCAGCATCCCGGGAGGTATTTTACCCATTTTCCTGGCCTCGAACAGATCATTGCACAGTTTTGCCACAATCATACCCTGAAGTGGTGGAGATACACCTTTCATATCTATAATCGATGCCTTATCAGGTGAAAAGAGTTGTGTTATTTTAGTGGGATGTTCTGATAGGATCTCGGACTCCTTGATAGATTCTAATGATGCTATCACGCTCCATTTCAATTTGCTCTTATTGTTTCCTACCTCGAATATGATATCATCAATTGTATAGCGATCAGTCTCGGCTTTTAGTTTAGTAATAGCTTCATACAGGATACCTTGCTGGTTACTTGATTTTTCATCAGGAAGAATTTGTATCAGGTTCTTTGTGCTTAAGTTTATTCCATCCATCCTGAATACATCATCAGCATCACGGTTTAAAACTTTATTTGCAGGTGTGTATATAGTGATCTGGGACCCATAACCTTGTGGTGATATCCCGTATTTGTTGTATACCTCCTGCATGTTCCCGGGGCCAGAGACCTTAAGTGAACCGTATTCCCCATGAGGGTCGATAATTAGTAGCGGTATCCTGTGCTCTAATATTTCTTCCAGTATTACACCTGCGGTATATGACTTACCACTCCCTGTCTTTGCCAGTATACTGCAGTGTTTCTGGATCAGGCCGTTCATATCAAGAGATACTTTAATATCATGCCCTTCCAGCAACCCGATATAAATATTACCATTAGAGAGACCAAGAATATTGCGTATCATATCATGATCTGCAGTGAAAACTTTATCTCCTGATGAAAAGGGAGTGCGTGGAACCCTTAATAGACCTTCTCTATCACGAAATCCAATAATTAAAGCCTCAGCTTCAAATATATTTTCCGGATTTTTTACCTTTTGGCCACTTGCTGCATTTATAGCACTCTCCAGATTAAAATCATCACTGCTTGATGTCATTGATATAACCTGTGCCAGTATCCATCCATCACTCTCATGCCATACTTTTATATAATCAGTACGTTTGACCAGACTGGTATCAGGTATAGCAAACTTAAATTCATGCGTACCTGTTTTGCCAAAAATCACACCTATTGAATCCCTTGTCACTGTTATACTTCCTTGTTATGGTATTTGACCGTACATAATATGAATATAGCGATATGAATAACTAATTATATATCGTGTGTATGCTCATCATTATTATAATAACATGGAAACCTTTATATCTTTGTTAGTCATATACATAATAATGAGCATGAATTCGTATAATTATAATATACATTATAAAGGATTTAAATATGGTACAAGATGTATTATCCGAACTTACTGAACTTCTTGCCGGTTTCAAAGCAATGGGCGGCATAGAAGCTGCACTTGTCACAAGCCAGAGTGGTATTAATATGGTTTCACTGGTCCCGCCCCGGACCAATGCCGATACACTGGCAGCCATGAGTTCCACATTACAAAATGCCGGTGACTTTATAACAATGCAATTTAAAAAAGGACATTCCAACCGTATTGTTGTTGAATGCGAACACAGTAAACTTGTTATAATATGTGCCGGCCCTAAAGCTCATTTTATTGTACTGACATCAGATAATGTCAATTTAGGGCCACTCTTTTTAGAAATGAATAGTACTGCTAAAAAAATAGAACAATTGTTGATTACTTAGTTTAAAGTTAAGATTCAGACATATTGAAATACTACTAAAAGGTATTTTTTAAACCTCAACGCCTACTTTATTCACTTTTTTTTCTATTGTGTCTTTAATGTGACTTATTTCTTGTTTCAGATCTTCTAACCTTCGGCTCTTTTAAGAGCCTTAGTCAAGAAAATCCGAGCGTAAGCGAGGATTTTATTCTTTGCTTTACCAATGTTCTTTAATATAGTCAAGATACTATCGTGATAACAGGCAGTACCTTTTCACCATAGCAACAGAAGGTAGCAGATATATGTATGGTATCATAACCATAAGTAATATATATCATGCATTAATATTACCATGAAAAGTGATTTCCATGACAGAGAAGACCATTGAAGACATTAATACCAGGATTGCTGACGGCAGCGTTCATGTTGTCACGGCCGAAGAAATGCCTGATATAGTATCACAACTGGGACCAGAACAAGCTGCTAAGGAAGTGGATATTGTTACTACCGGTACTTTTGGTGCTATGTGCTCATCAGGTGTATGGTTGAACTTCGGACATTCCGATCCACCTATTAAAATGCAAAGATTATGGCTCAATGATGTTGAAGCATACACAGGTGTAGCTGCAGTTGATGCATATATAGGTGCAGCACAATTAAGCAGCACACAGGGAATGAAATATGGAGGAGCACATGTGATCGAGGATCTTGTTAGCGGCAAGTCAATTGATATCCATGCCATATCACAGGGAACTGACTGCTACCCGCGCAAACTACTGGACACCACACTCACAATTGAAGATCTCAATCAGGCAATAATGATGAATCCCAGAAATGCCTATCAGAAATATGCCTGTGCTTCCAATAGTTCTAACCGGACCCTGTATACATATATGGGTACCTTGCTTCCCAATTGCACTAATATAACATATTCCGGCTCAGGTGTACTTTCACCACTATCCAATGATCCGGAATACAGGACCATAGGTATGGGCACAAGGATCTTTCTTAGCGGTACACAGGGATATGTCACAGGTGAAGGTACACAGCATGATCCCGGTGATCAGTTTGGGACTCTGATGGTACAGGGAGATCTGAAAAAAATGGATAAAAAATATATTAGGGGTGCTACATTCAATGGATACGGTACATCACTATATGTGGGAATCGGAATACCTATACCTATACTTAATAGCGATCTGGCAAAGGCTACTGCAGTGACTGATGCAGACATCACAACCAGTATCCTTGACTATAGTGTATTACGATTTAACAAACCGGTATTGCGTAATGTGACCTATGAAGAATTAAAATCAGGAATGATCGATATTAACGGTCATGATATCCCTACTTCACCCTTATCCAGCTTCCATGATGCCAGAGCCATTGCAACTGAATTGAAAGAATGGGTTAAACAAGGTAAGTTCTATCCAACACTACCAGTTGAAAGAATTTCAAATACAAGAGTTTGTAAACCCATGAAACAGACCCAGGATATGCCTATGGTAATAGATGTAATGCCCACCAGGATCACTACTATCAAGCAGGACCTGTGTATAGAAGATGCCGCTAAAATGATCATGGACAGTAATTTCAGTCATCTACCTGTGGTATCTGAAGATGATAAGCTCGTAGGCATTATCACTGCATGGGATATTGCCAGGGCAGTGGCTAAGAATAAACATGACAGACTGGAAGACGCAATGACAAAGAACGTAATCACAGCAGATGCCACAGAACCTATTGATATTGCGGCATGCAGACTTGAGCAATATAATATCAGTGCCATGCCAGTGATCGATAAACACCGTAAAGTAGTAGGTATTATAACCAGTGATGATTTTAGCAAACTGATGGCCAGGAGGCGGGATAAATGAAGTTTCTGTTATTTGTAACACCGGAAATTATAGCACGGCCGTTAATTGCCGAAACCGTTCTTGAGACAGGCGCATTATTAAATGTGGACAGGGCAGATATAAAACCATCAGGGGGAGAAATAATAATAGATGTGCCTCGAGACAAGTATGATGAAGTCACGGCAGCTTTAATAAAACGTGGTGCAAAGATCATACCTTTAGAGCAACCTGTGATCAAAGACGACGAGGAATGTATCAACTGCGGTGCGTGCATTTCAGTCTGTCCCACAGGTGTGATATCTTTTGATGAGGAATGGTGCGTGGTAATGGATGTAAGTAAATGTATCCAGTGCGGATTGTGTATAACTATGTGTCCTCATGGTGCATTGAAGGTCGTTAAACAAAATCCTCGGTAGCGCTTGGATTTAGTTCTTACTCTAATAGAACAAAATCCTCGCTTACACTCGGATTTTCTTGACTGAAGCTTCGAAGAAGCTGAAGATTAGAAGATTCGCAGAATCTTCATCCTGCATTCCACAGGTTGTGTGCCTGTATTATAAAATGTAAAAAGCAATGGTATTATATTACTTAATACAATAAATCACATTTGTATATCAAGTATAACTTGATATATCGAAAATGCTCACTACGTTCACATTTTCTAATCCTCCATTCCTCTGGAATATCGGTCAAGAAAATCCGACCGAAGGGAGGATTTTATTCTATAGAGTTATTTTTATGTGAAACCGTGATTGAATTAGGCCCATAAAAATTAAGTGATCATTAAAAGAGGTTTGAACCAGTGGAAAACAATATCATGGTATACTGCATTAAAGATAGCTATATTTTTATCAGTAATAGGTGGGCTGAGAGGTATGAGACTTGATAGAGATATATAAATTCGTTGAGAAATCTAATAAAAGCAAATTATTGGTGTTTTTATTTATTATCACCTCAATTCTATTGTCAAGCTGCATTGATAAGCAAGAGAACATCGAAATTGATTTTAATAAAACAACACAAGAACTAGTCCGAATTTCACCGGATGATCCGGATGTTGTGTATTTTGGGTTTGACTTTCCCGAGAACCCACAAGAAGAAGCAAGGATGTATGCACCGTTTTTACTATATTTAAGCAAGGAGACCGGGCGCACATTCAAGATATATTTCACATCAAGAAACGAAACCACAGAGGATAATCTTGGCAAAGGCATCACTCAATTTGCAACACTCGATGCACTCAGCTATATTAAAGCGCATGATGAATATGGTATTACCTGTATAACCCAAAGTTTGAATGCAAAAGATAGCAGCAACCAGATCGCTGTAATAGTCACACAATGGGATAGTAATATCACAGAATTAAAAGATTTACGTGGCAAGAGTTTCTGTTTCGGTTCATTCGACTCGGCACAGGGGCATATAATCCCACGAAAAATGCTTGAAAATGCAACAATAAGGCTACTAAATCTTAAACATTATGTGTATCTGGAGAGACACAGTTACTGTGCAGAAGCAGTGATGAAAGGAGAATATGACGCAGGTGTAGTGGATGATACGCTGGCGTTTTCCCTTGTAAAAGAGAAGAAACTGAGGATTATAGCAGTTTCTGATCATTACCCAAACAATGGAATATCAGCAAACAAGGATGTTGATATTGAGCTTTTGGAGGATGTGAAACAAGCACTGCTGGATTTTAAGCCTGAAGGGAAGCATGCAAGGAATCTAACTGACTGGGATAAGACCAAAATGGCATATGGTTTCATAGAGGCCAATGAATCGAATTATACCGAGCTAAGAGAGTTAGCAATTAGGTATGGTGTAATAGAGTAGGAGATGATGGATTGAGGATAAAGTATAAATTTAACTTCCTGATTATAAGTCTGCTGTTCATTTTAACTATACTTGTAGTAGGTTCTGTTAATCATATGATGGGGGAAATTCTTGAAAAAGAGATATTAGATAAGGAGCTGGCAATCACAGAACATATGGCTTGCAACCTTGCAATTCCCATATTGAATAAAGATATCATATTAGTTCAAAAGAGTATTGACAACATTAAAGATCAAAATGCAAAGGTAAAATATATTTATATAGTCGGTTTTGACGGAACGGTAATTACCAGCACATTTAACAATGGCTTTCCGGTTGAACTTGTCACTTCGAACATGATACCATCCCAAGAAAAAATTGCAATTCAAACACTATCATCAGACGGGGAACCCATACAGGATATTGGTGTCCGCGTGCTTGAAGATATGGATGCAAAAGTTTACATTGGGTTTTCAAGAGCATATCTTCTTGAATCTATCACAAGGATTACAAATCGGATCATCGGTATAGGTGCTGTGATTCTGGTGTTTGGTATTTGTTTAAGTATTATCTTAACAAGCAGGATGACCAGGCCCATTGAAGCACTGGTAAAGGGAACAAAGAGAGTGAGTGAGGGGGATTTTGACTTCAGGATAGATATAGTGAAAAATGATGCTCATTTAACCAGATGGTTATCGAGCGTAAAGCCGCAGAAGACCAGATAAAAGCATCCTTAAAAGAAAAAGAGGTGTTAATGCGTGAGATACATCACCGCGTAAAGAACAATCTCCAGGTTGTTTCGAGTATGCTCAAATTGCAGGCACGAATTACTAAAGATGATACTACAATTGACGTACTCTCGGAATCCAGGAACAGAATAGAAGTTATGGCTCTGATCCATTCCCAATTATATGAAAGCGAGAATTTATCAGAAATAAATATAAAAAGGTTTGTTGATAAGTTGCTCAGGCAGTTGATCCGGAGTTATTCATTTAAGGATACGAAGATCACTGAAGTCGTTTCAGTAATTGATCATCCGTTCCCCATATCGATTGCAACACCAGTTGGATTAATTATCAATGAACTGCTCTCAAACATATTAAAGCATGCCTTTGATAAAAGAAAAGAAGGGAAAATAGAGGTGATTCTCAGTAAAACGGAAATAGGTAGGGTCAACCTGACTGTCAGTGATGATGGTATTGGATTACCAGAAGGATTTAATATTAATACCACTAAATCACTAGGTTTGCGTCTGGTAAAGATCCTGGTAGAACATCAACTGCAGGGTACCCTGGAAGTCATCAGTAAAGAAGGAACAACTTTTAATATGGAATTCGACATGGAAGATGGTGATAATGGAAAAAGCAAGAATAATGATAGTTGAAGATGAAGCTATTGTGGCTGAAGACCTGGAAAAATTGCTTACCGATTTTGGTTATAAGGTGGTAGAGAGTGTTGTCAGTGCAAACGATGCTATTCAACAGGCAATTGAGCATAGTCCTGATCTGATAATAATGGACATTATACTTAAAGGGAAGAAAAACGGAATAGAGGCTGCAAGTGAGATCAAAGATAAACTGGGAATTCCGATTATATTTATAACTGCATATTCGGATTTTAAGTTGATAGAAGAAGCCAAAAACATTGAGCCGTATGCATTCATTATAAAACCGTTCCAGGAGAGGCAGCTTCTTGCATCCATTGAAATGGCCCTGAATAAAAGCCGGATAGAGAAGAAATTAATAGAGAGCGAGAATATGTACCGTACCCTGATTGATAATATTCAGGATGGTCTTTTTCTCATCCAGGACAGAAAGCTCAAGTATGTAAACGAGGCATTTGCCAGAATATCCGGTTATACAGTTGATGAAATTATAGGTATGGATTTCAAAGACCTAGTGGCACCTGAGGATATGGATATGGTTGGGGATCGCTACATTAAAATGATGAAAGGTGAGAAGGTGCCAAATGATTACGAATTCCACGGCATAAAAAAAAACCAAACAATTCGGACTACTGTCTATATGGTCTGCAGCCTCATCAAGTATCAAGGCAAGACTGCAGTACTGGGAACACTAAAGGACATTACAGAGTATAAGCAAACGCAAGAAGATCTGCGAGTAGAGCAAGACTATTCAAGAAAAATTGTCGCTGGTGCACCCACCATTATCTGTGGGATTGCGCAGGATGGCACAACCACTTTCATAAACCCAACAGGCGAACATATCACCGGTTATAGCGCTGAGGAGTTGATAGGCCAAAACTGGTGGCACCTCTTCTATCCGGAAGATGAGTACAAGCAGGTTGGAGAGTTTTTTAAAGAAATTGAAAATGGGGACATATGTGATTATGAAATGAGACTTACCACCAGGGATGGTAAAAAACGTGTGATCCTATGGAATTCACTCAATATGTACGATGAAAACCGTCGCCTGGTCGAGATCATTGGATTTGGAAATGACATTACCGAGCGCAAGCAGTTAGAGGAACAAATGCAACAGATCAATGAAGAACTGGAAGAACGCGTTATTGAGCGGACTACTGAATTGAAGTATACTTATGAGCAGTTGTATCACGCGCAGAAGATGGAATCCGTTGGAATACTTGCCGGCGGGATCGCACACGACTTCAATAATCTCCTTACCGTAGTTATTGGCAATCTCTCACTTGCAAGAAAGGACATCGATCCGGAAGATAAGATATTTAAAGTTTTTTCGGAGGCAGAGGAAGCATCTCTACGTGCGAAGGACCTGACCCATAAATTACTCACTTTCTCAAAAGGTGGGGAGCCAATTAAAAAAATTATTTCCATAGCGAAACTGATAGAAGAGTCTGTCAATTTTGCAATAAGAGGCTCTAATGTTAAATGTAAGTTCAAGATACCTGATAATCTTTACAATATTGATGCTGATGAAGTGCAGATCACCCAGGCCATCAGCAATATTATCATTAATGCTGATCAGGCTATGCCAGTGGGTGGAATGATCCGGGTTCGGTGCGAGAATGTTATTATCCCACGTAAAAATGAGAACACCATATTACTTCAAAACGAAGACTTTGTTAAAATATCAATAGAGGATCATGGGACAGGTATATTAAAAGAACATATCTCTTCAATATTTGATCCCTTTTTCACAACAAAAGAGAAAGGAAGTGGTCTCGGACTTGCGACAGCATATTCAATTATTAATAAACACGGCGGGCAGATCACTGTGGAATCAGTAGTAGGCACCGGATCAACTTTTCATATTTATCTTCCGGCTGCTCAAGAGAAGGTATCGCCAAAGGCTTCTGTGGATGTTATTGAAAAACCTCCTGACAGTTTAGGTGAAAGGATCCTGGTAATGGATGATGATGAAAATATCAGATTCCTTTTAACCGAGATCCTAACAGCATATGGATATGTGACCGAGTCCGCCTGTGATGGAGCGCAGGCTATTGAACTGTACAAAAAAGCGCAGGAATCGGGAAATCCATTCGATCTGGTTATATTAGACCTGACCATTCCGGGCGGGATGGGGGGTAAAGAGACCATCGAGGAGCTGGTCAAGATTGACCCTGATGTAAGGGGAATAGTATCAAGTGGTTATTCTAATGATGCGATAATGGCAAATTATAAAAAATACGGCTTTAAGGGAGTCATCAGTAAACCATACATGCCTGATGATCTGGTTAGGATCGTACAGGATGTGTTCAATTCATCTAAATACTATTAATATCCTCTATCCATTCATGTTCTCTTCTTCCCATAAAGGCTATTTGCAGGTTGCATCAGCATCTATTCTTTTTGGCCTTATCGGGATATTCATAACTCTTATCACACAGATGCCCTTGCGTTCTATCATCTTCTATCGACTCCTTATCGGACTTAGTGGCATTATACTCTTTCTGGTATGCTGTAGCAGGCTCGGTGAACTGCACTTAAATGAAAAAAAGCCCTATCTCTTCCTGCTGGGTTTACTTCATGCAGCTACCATGCTCTTCTATTTCTTCTCAGTCAAAAATACTACAGTCTCTATTTCCGTACTTTTATTATACACTGCCCCCATTTATGTCATTATCCTGTCTCCATTCATATTGAATGAGCCGATCACCAGAAACAGTCTGTTTGCACTTATATTGTCCATAATCGGGGTTTTTCTTATTATTAGGCCAGATAGTGTATTTCAGGACATGGACGGTAAATATATACTCGGACTGGGTGCCGGATTGATATCAGGTCTGTTCTATGCCTGTATGATCATGGTATCAAGATATCTGAGGGATTCTTATACAGGTACGGCACAGGCCACATGGGGCACAATGATAATCCTGGTCATCTTTTTACCTTATTCTACTTCATTATCCTATGAAGTGCTGCTTGATAATTTGCATCTGCTCATACTCATTGGTCTTCTTCCGACTGCTGCAGGTTCAATTCTTTATTTTAACGGTCTTATGCACATCAAAGCCCAGAATGCCAGCATTATCGGATTGCTTGAACCACTCAGTGCTGTGATCTTTGCTTTTATTATACTGGGCCAGTCTATCACTATGACCACCCTGGTAGGTGGTTTGTTGATATTATCAAGTACATTAATTCTCAGTACGGAACAACCTGTTAAAAAGTAAATTCACTATTTCTGGATAGCTTTTGCTGAACGTTTAAATCGTCTGCGTTTTGAACCTGATGAATTGTATCGCTGAGCCGGACCAGGGCGGTTGTGTGTTAAATTACTTTTTTGCACTAATCTTACCTTACCCTTTCTGCCTTTTATTCGACCCCATTCAATAGAACCGGTTTTTCCCATGATTTATCCTCCTGAATAATTATATTATCAATCTGATTGTTTTACATAGTATCTGGTAAGCTTATAATTAACGGTGAATTATTCTTGCATATCCACTAACTTCAATGAATAATTTTTAATACATTTTCCTGTTGGTTCACTGGAGATGTTTAATATCTTATATTTTTTATTCGCAGCAGGACCTGGGTTGTCGCAGAATTTGATCATCTCACATTCGGTTTCATTACAGTGGATCGGTTTGTAGATGATAGTCGAACCACTAATTGCCATCCTGCTTTCTACCATAACTGTCCAGGGTGTTTCGATAACATCTACTGCTTGAACTCCTCCCTCATGAATAGAACAATCCATAGGAGATGTATTCCTCACACTTACAACCTTATACCGGGCTCCTTCGGTTAAGTTCAAACAGGAATTCTTGAACCTGCATCCGTTACAATCAGGGATATTTCCCTTAAATATAAACTCTAAGCCTGGCGTTGCCATTCTTATGCCTACGAGTGTTACAATAGTATCTTCATTCATTATGATTTCTCCTGATCTTAGGTAACTATCAATCTGTTATCAATTATTAATTTTTTTATAGTATATCAAGTATAACTTGATATATCGAAAATCCGAGCGTTAGCAAGGATTTTGTTCTATGCATCCATCATTCAATAACTTGTGTGATCCGGGCAAGTTTTTTAGCTGCCTCGTAAGTCAATCCGGTTCCCAAAATGGTATATCGCTCAGGACGTATAGTATGAGCAGCCACCAGAGCTTTTATTATATATTCAGGCTCAATTCCTAGCTCTTCTGCATTAACAGGTGCACCGATAGCCTTAAGGCTCTGGCGTATTTTTTGCCAGTTCCCGCCATGTAGATACATCATCATTATCGAACCCACCCCACACTGTTCTCCATGTAGAGCTGGTTTCGGGGCGATAGTGTTCAATGCATGATTGAACTTATGTTCAGAACCACTGGCAGGTTGTGATGACCCGGCTATACTCATAGCAACACCACTGGCAACCAGTGCCTTAACCACCATCCTGGCAGATTCGGTATTACCGGGTTTGATAGATTGAGCTGAATTCATCAGTATCTTTGCAGTCATCATGGAAAGATGGGATGCATACTCACTGAACTTTGCATTCTTAAGACGGTGCGCCAGCTCCCAATCCCGGACTGCAGTACATTTTGAGATAATATCTCCACATCCTGATGCCAGCAGTCTGTGAGGGGCCCGGGATATGACCACCGTATCTGCCACAACTGCCACAGGAGGTTCAGCTTCTATGGAGGCAGATATGGAATTTTTAGTAATTGATGCCCTGGATGATACTATACCATCATGTGAGGCAGCCGTTGGTACACTTATAAAACTGCTTTTTATTCGCTGGGATGCCAGTTTTGCAATATCTATAGCTTTACCTCCACCTACACCTAGTAAAAAGACACGCTTTTTCTGGTCAATTTCACTTATAAGTTGCTCTACCTTTTCCACTTCACTCATTTGTGAGGTTGCAGCTACTACGGAATGAACATCAAGACCATGATCTTCCAGTAATTGAACTGTTTTACTACCGACAGTATGCATTGTAGTGGGTCCGCTGACGACTAAAGCATTCCCATTAAGTTTAAGTGCGTTGCATACATTACCGATATCATTGATCACATCGTTACCTACAACTACGATCCTGGGTGTCAGCATCCATCTGGATTTGAAATTATCAGTGTCATTCATATGAAACATACCATATAATATCGTAAAAGGTTATAAACTATGGGGATTTTTGAAGCATTACAAGATTTTATTTATACATATTATATTGATCCCATCATTTATGATCAGGGTTATAACCCGGTGAACACAATAACATGGGCATTAATACTAGGGTTTGTTATCGTTGTCATATTGAAAATATTAAATAAATTTGATGTTAGAGCTGATTGGGATTTTTCAAAGGCTATTATTCCATATATTATAGTAGGGTCTACATTACGGGTCATGGAAGATGCGCAGATATTTGATCCGCCTCTAAAGTATGTTTTCATTACTCCCCCTATTTATGTATTGATGTTTATCATAACGATCCTGCTGTTAATAATTTCTATTAAACTGCACAAATCCGGCTATATTGATAACTGGAAAAGGAGTTTTGCTGCTGCAGGTATTATGTGGTCACTGATCAATATTGGGGTTCTGCTATCGGTAGAAAATATAGTTGATCCTGGTATTTTGATCACAGTGTTCCTACTCGGATCCGGAATTACCTTGATAATTTATATTATTTTTAAAAAGACCGGATATACCCTATTCAACAAACCAGTTAATATTACTATTCTATGGGCTCACTTGCTGGATGCTTCATCTACTTTTATTGGTGTGGACTTATTAGAATACCACGAAAAACATGTAGTACCAACCTTTCTTATAGATCTTACAGGAACTGCCAGTATCATGTTCCCGTTAAAAATACTTATATTCATACCTGTGATATATATCCTTGATACACAGTTTGAACAAGATGATGAATCGGAAAGATTAAAAGACCTGATGAAACTGATAATCATAATACTTGGTCTGGCGCCAGCAATAAGAAATACACTAAGGATGGTATTTGGAATATGATTAACAATCGCCTGACTTATTTGATATCGATCAAGTATTATTTTATATTCAACACATGCCTGTTTGCGCTTGCTATCGCAGCCGGATACATAACCGCATATAGCAACCCGGGAATGGTTGAAGGTCTAATAGCCCAATTTGAAGAATCTTACGGCTGGCTCGCTAATGAATCCCATATAAAGATCATGCTGTTCATTTTTTTTAATAATACCATGACCAGTTTCCTTGCCATGGTAATGGGGATATTCTTCGGGATATGGCCGGTCTTGTTTATCCTTTTCAACGGTGTACTTATAGGTGCGATCTGCTTTGAGACTATTGATCAATTAGGTGTAATAGTAGTACTATTCGCACTGATACCGCATGGGATCATTGAAATACCCATGATATTGCTTAGTGCAAGTATCGGGTTAAGATTAGGCATACTTCTGGCTCAAAAAATATTGGTCAAAGATTCTACGAATCTTCTAATCTTCGGCTCTTTCAAAGCCTCAGTTAAAAAAATAGAAATAAACATTAAGCAAGAAGTTATTAGTGCAATTATTTTCTTTGTTTCTATAATAGTACCATTATTGTTCGTTGCAGCACTCATTGAGACCTATGTCACATCATTTATCCTCTATTTTATGACATCCACTTAAACACCCTTATAGAACGGTTCACGCTTTTTAACTGCTTTATAGAATAAATCCTTTAATTCACTATTACTGGCTTGATGTATGTCAACAAGATTATCATCCCTCAATAAACATGGTTTCAATTTACCGTCAGCCGTTACTCTGAGGCGGTTGCAGTTGGCACAGAATTTTGAATTGTCAATAGGTCTTACCACTTCCACTTCCACACCGTCTATCTGATATTTTTTTCTGCGGTGCAATTTACGCTCAACAACTGAAGATGCCCGGGATTGCAATTTATTTTCAATAGCATCCATATCAACTTTCTGCCATTTATGACCGAAATCCATTGGTTCGATCACCTGGAGTATCACGTCCCCATTATATCTTTTTATATGATCGATCATGTTATCCAGTTCATCTGATCTCGAACCATTCAGCATTACCATATTCAATTTGACAGGTGTCAGTCCGGCATTTACGGCTGCGTCTATACCATCCAGTACTTTTTGATGTATATTCTCGCTGCAGCCACATATTTTTGCATAGACCCCGGGGTCAAGAGTGTCCATGCTTATATTCACCCTATCCAGTCCGGCTGTCTTAAGTCCGGTAGCCCTTTCGGATAACAGTACACCATTAGTAGTAGCAGAAACATTTTGAAGTGAAGGAAGAGATGATAACATCTCTTCAAAATCTGTTCTTACCAGTGGCTCACCACCTGAGAATTTCACCCGTCTTATACCCAGGCCCGCAGCAACCTTGATGATCTTTACGATCTCTTTTGGGCTTATTTCATTCTCATACCCGTTCTGCCCTTCATTGTGACAATAGAAGCAGTTAAGATTGCACCTGCTTGTTATAGATATACGCAGGCTGGATATCTTGCGGCCGTAGGGGTCAATGAGCATATTCGATTCCATATCGTGTGGTATATTGAAAACGGTTATATTAAAGGTATTGATTTAATGATTTGACTTACTTCCGTATAATTATTGCACTACCGCATTTTAAAAAAATAGATGATGTGCTGTGAAAAGGTTTAGGGAAGAAGGTAGGGAAATCAATACAGTCACTGGCAACCATTATTGGGAGATCATCTATACGTTTGATATTGCCTTGATATACACCATCGCTCATTTTTTTTCTCCTTATAAATTTGATATCATTGATCAATCAAATTTAAGATATGTATAATCATTGATCTGCTTTATTATATCATTTGCTATATTATTTGCCGTTTGTTGACTTATCACATGATCTTCCACTGATTCGCGAATCATTGAGCGGATATTGCTTATCAGGTTTTGTTTATTGAACTGTAGCATATCAAGCACTGAACTTATACTATCTCCTTTGATTATCTTTTTTATCTCCCAGGTGTTCTTTGCTGTTACAATGACATGTGCCTCATGAACGGCTCCGAACAGGTTATGCAGATCACCTATGGCATCCTGGTATGCCCCCAGTAGCAGGATCGCTATATAATATGGCTGTTTGTCAGGAGCATGTATCTCAAGCAGACCACTGGTATCTTTCATACATACGAACTTATCGATCTCTCCGTCCGAATCACATGTCATATCCAGTATAGTACTGAAACATTGCGGTTTTTCATCCAGCCGTTGAATAGGCATGATAGGGAACAACTGCTCAACAGCCCAAAAATCAGGCATTGACTGGAACAGGGAGAAATTACCAATATATCTTTTTGACATCAACTTATTTATCCGGTCGAATTCCTGGGAATGATCCCGGGTTTGGTGTATAATTTTGAATATTTTCTGGCAGATCCCATAAAACATGGCCTCTCCTTTAGCTTTATCTTCCAAACTGAGCGCACCGAGATTAAACAGATTAATAAGTTCATCTTTATATTCCAGGCTGTCGTGATATGATTCCCGGTAGTTCTTCGTATTTATATCCATAAAGCATCTGTGGAATTTATTGATGATGGGAGTATCATACTTATCATGTTTGATATTACTGCTATGTATAGCAGATATTTCAGATACCAGATGTGTAACAAGCAAAGAATGAAATACTGCGACAGCTCTTCCGCTCTCTGATACAATAGTAGGATGTTCGATCCCTTCCTGGTCACAGATCTCTTTTACAGTAAATACAACGTTATTAGTGTATTCCTGCATGGAATAATTAGTACTGGAGTCTGCAGATGTCTTGCTCCCTTCATAATCAACACCAAGACCTCCGCCAATATTGAAATACTCAAGATCCGGTACTATTTCTTTGACTTTTGCATATATCCTGGAAGCTTCTTTTACAGCATCCTGTATCCTTCGGATCCTTGTTATCTGGGAACCGATATGGAAATGCAGCATCTTCAGATTGCATAGCATATTGTGAGTGGATAATATATCAATAACGCTAAGCAGTTCTTCTGTAGTCAGTCCGAATTTAGCAGATTCACCACCGGAGTCGACCCATTTTCCGCTGCCTTTTGAATATAATCGCAACCTGATACCAAGCTTTGGGTTTACTGATAGTTCTTTTGAATACTTTATAACATCATGGATCTCATCTATCCGGTCGATTACCAGTATAATATTTTTCCTGATAAGAGAAAACGCAAGTGCAGTCTTGATATAATGTTTATCTTTATAGCCATTGCAGATCATCAATGCTTCAGGATCAAGATTGAAGAACAGACTTTCAATAAATTCGGGTTTACTACCAGCTTCAAGTCCGTAGTGATATTTCTTTCCTGCCCTGATGATCTCTTCTACCACATCCTTACGCTGGTTCACTTTTAGTGGAAATACACCCTTATATGTTCCATCATATGCGAATTCGGTAATTGATCCGGTAAATGATTCATATAATTCATGTATCCTGCTTTCAAGTATCCGGGGAAACCGTAGGAGTATAGGTGTGTTGATATTTTTTGTTTTGAGGTACTCGATCACCTGACGAATCTCAATTTCATTTTCTCCATTACCAGGTTTTACCACCAGGTTGCCGTTAGTGTTTATATCAAAGTATCCGTCTCCCCAGCTATTGATCTTGTAGAGTTCTTTTGAATCCTTGATATTCCATATGTTATTATTAGGGTAGTTCTTTTTTTTCATTTGGATAGTATCACACCAGCATAATATGAAAATATGAAGCATTTATAAGTAAATCAAGTTATACTTGATACTATATTAAAACCAATACTTTTAATACTAATAATCATGCTATATTTATAACTTAAAAAATAGTGTTATTCATAGCTTAAAAAAATAGGAATAATTTTAAAATATAGTATCGTGTCAACTTCCAGGTGTCAGATTATGAAAGGGTGTTAATTACCCTTGGATTCAAAGTAGATACTTAATCAGCATATAAAAAAATCCGTGATTATGAAAAACTTAATAACATGTAGTAAGGACGAATTATTTGAAATATTATGTAGATCTGATCTTCATATATATCGAATATTAAAAAAAAATACTAAATTACATGATGCCAGGCATCAATTACTTCTTTATTTAAACAACATAGATAAACACCTGTTTAATATCTATTCGGATAAGCAATTTAAAGACCTGAACATTCTTGAGAAAAAGAATGCAAGAGATTGTATAAGGGTTCTTAAAACCACAATCAAACCCAATTCTCTGCCTTAAAAGCCCTCTCAGGAATGGTAATAAAGAATAAAGTACCTGCGAACATCACAAAAGGTTTTCTTTGCGAATTTATCTATTTATTCAGGGGGATAAATGGAAGATCTGGATTATACAGCAAAAAGGAAACACCGCAATTTTTAGCACTTGAAGGAAGGGAAGCCGCTCTTGAGCGTACTAAGTTTCTTGATGAATATGCACAGAAAATGAAAAACAGTTTTTGTAAGTATCAAACAGGACTTAATAAGGACCTGATAGATGAAAGAGATCGGATGAAAGAAGAAATCCTTCGATATTTTAAAGCCGATGAGGAGGACTGGACAGATTATCATTGGCACTTAAAACATATCATCTCAGATGTAGATACTATAAAGAGTATTATCAAACTGGATGAAAATGAATTAACAGGTCTGGAAATGGCTAAAGAATATGGTATTATTTTCCAGATAACACCCTACTACCTTTCATTATTTGACAGCAGTAACAATAAACAATACGACCATTCAATAAGAGCCCAGGTCCTGCCCGGCATCAATTATTGCAGTAATTATAAAGAGAGTATTAATAAAGGTCTCAGTCTGGATTTTATGGAAGAAGAATCCACCAGTCCCATTAACGGAATTACTCGAAGGTATCCCAACATACTTATTATTAAACCTTATGATTCATGTCCGCAGATATGTGTGTACTGCCAGAGAAACTGGGAGATCAAAGACATTAAAAAAACCGATATCAACAAACAGGACATTATTGATTCAATTGAATGGGTAGCTAATAATCCGTATATCAGTGAAGTTCTGGTAACCGGAGGGGACCCTTTGACATTGAATGACCATTACCTTGACTGGATACTGGAAAAACTCTCAGGTATCGAACATATAGAACGGATCAGGATAGGGACAAGAACCCTGGTGACCCTGCCGTTTCGATTTACTGATAATTTAGTAGATATTTTTAGTAAATACCATAAGCTAGGAGTAAGAGAATTATGTATTATCACTCATTTCCAGCATTCAACCGAGCTTACTCCTGATGTACTGGATGCTGTTTCGAAGATCAAGCTAAAAGGTATGAACATCTACAACCAGCAGGTTTTCACCTATTATAACAGCAGACGGTTTGAAACCTGCTTGCTAAGAGAGACTATGAAAAAGTCAGGTATTGACCCGTATTATACTTTTAATACCAAAGGTAAAGGAGAAACACAGGATTACAGGGTTCCGATATCACGAATAGAGCAAGAAAGAGAAGAAGAGGCAAGACTTCTTCCCGGGCTGGAGAGAACAGATGAATCTGTATTCAATGTGCCGAGACTTGGAAAATCCCATCTACGTTCATGGCAGAACCATGAGGTGATCATGATACTGCCTGATGGGAGACGTGTATATCGTTTTTATCCATGGGAATATAAGTTCGAACTGGTTGAACCATATAATTATACGGATATATCAATATATGATTATTTACAGAGGTTATATCAGGATGGAGAAGATATTGATGAATATAGTTCCATATGGTACTATTTTTAGATAACAACACTGACCGGCTTAAACTTCCCAACATCGAACAGCCCCATATCAGTTAACCGCAGCTCTGGTATTACAGGCAATGCAATGAAGGAATGAGTAATAAAAGGTGCCGGTAGTGTACATCCCATATCGTTAATAATTCCATGTAGCTCTTCGAGCTTTTTAGCTACGACCTCAACAGGATCCACACTCAATAATCCGGCAAAGGGCAACGGGAGACTATCAATTACCTCTTCGCCCTGTACTAACACGATTCCTCCTTTCATTTCTCTAATAGCATTAGCAGCAAGGGCCATATCAGTAAAGTTTGTTCCGCTTACTATAACATTATGGCTATCATGACCGATACTTTGGCCAAAAGCACCTGATCGTAACTTGAACCCCTGCACAAGACCAGAGGCGATATTGCCGTTTAATCCGTGACGCTCTATTACCGCAGTACATAAGATATCATTATCCACATCAGGCAATATTACACCATCTTTGTCTGTCCTGATCTGTTTAGTAATTTTTTGGGTAAATATCATATCAGGAAAAACCTTGATAACATTGACAGTAACATCTGTATCAGGAGTATTAATTATTCTTAAGTCCTGCGGTGCGATCTGTTTATACTTGATGGTATTAAATACATAGTCGGGATAGGTAAATCCAGGTATTTGCGTATCAACCGGAATACCGCCTGCTAACACTGAATGGATCGCAAATTTTTCAAGATCATTTAAGACCACCAGATCGGCTTTTCGCCCTATGCTAATTGACCCTACCAGATGATCCACATGATAATGCTTAGCAGTATTTACTGTACACATAGATACTGCAGTTAATGGGTCTACTCCAAGGGCAATGGCTTTTTTTACAATTAAGTTTATATATCCTGAGATCAGGTCTTCCGGATGCTTATCATCAGTAACAAAGCATACATTCTCCAATGATATACCTTCCTTGACCAGACGGGGTAAAAAACTATCAAGTGACCGGGCTGCCGAACCTTCCCTTAACATCAACATCATACCAAGACGCAGTTTTTCCAGTGCTTCTTCATATTCAATTGATTCATGGTCAGATGATGCCCCTGCACACATATATCCCCACAGTTCGCTGCCGGTAAGTCCGGGACAGTGACCGTCCACTATTAGTCTGCGCTCAAGTGCCGATGTGATCTTAGCAAGATTGTTTTCATTCCCGCTGAGTACACCGGGAAAGTCCATCATTTCACCAAGTCCCACTACTATCTCATTGTCCAGTAGTGATTCTATCCCGGTTCGGTCCAGTAAAGCCCCTGAGGTTTCAAAAGTTGTGGCAGGAACGCATGAGGATATGGTAACAAATATATTCAGAGGTATGTTCTTTGCCTCTTTTAGTACCAGTTCGATCCCCTGTATGCCCAGCACATTTGCAATTTCATGAGGATCGATTACGATACTGGTTGTACCGTGACGTAATGCTTTTGTACAAAACTGGGACAGGGTTACCATACTGGACTCGAAATGAACATGCCCGTCGATAAGACCTGGAGATACGTACCTATTGTTTATATCAATAATATGGGTGCTGCTGTCCTTTAAATCCGAGACATCACCTATACCTGATATAATTCCTGATGTTATTGCAATGTCACCGTGTATTATTTCTTTAGTATTAACGTTTATAATTTTACAATATTCCAGTATAGTATCTGCCTTAATCTGCCCTGTACCGGCAAATATCCTTTTTTTAAGGTTCATGGGTAAGGTTATTGGTGTATTGTGTAAAAAAGTTTATTCCAGTTCATCCATTATCCCTGAATAGAAATAACACCACCCATCGAAATCACATCCCGAGTTCCAGGGCATACCATCCCTGAATTTTTTAACAAGATCATGATATTCCTGTGGCATCCAGGGTGCTTTAAAATCAAACTGGTCAAAGTCACCCCAATCCTCAAGAGTTTTTAGATAATTCAATCCTCTTTCGACTGCACGGTTGTAGAGAGGGGTTTGGGGATATGGTGTAAAGAACGAAAGCAGAATGTCCAGGTGTTCAAGTCGTTCTATTTTACCGTAAGCAGAGATGATCGTATGCATTGCCTGGAATGTCCTCTTTATCTCTTCTTTAGTATCCACACCCGGGATGCCAACCATAAACGAAGCACGCAGATCGATATCATGCTTAATGCACTGTCGGGTACAGGACATTATCTGATCTACCTTTGCACCTTTATTCATGGCGTCTAAAGCATCCTGGTATCCGCTTTCAATACCTATGAAGACCTCCCATACACCGGCCCTGCGGGATAATGATAGTACTTCTTCATCTATACGTGAAAGATGCTCCATCCTCCCGTTAACACTACTAAGATGGAGATTAAGATCCTTTTCGATAAGAAGTTTACATAACTCTTTAACTCGATTGACATTCAGGAAAAAATCACTATCCCTTATCATAAATGTATCCACATTATATGTTTTTGCCAGATATTCAAGTTCAGATGCCACAGTCTCAGGCTCAAGTCCTGACCAGTGTCTACCGCAAAAAAGAGGTTCGGAGCAGAAATGACATCCTGCTGCACACCCCTGACTGATGTAATAATCCAGGCACCGGTCTCCGAATTTATAATCTTTGATATGGCGTTCTACGTCGATCAGATCATAGGGGATGGGAGGGAATAGATTGAGGTCTGTAAAATCACGGTCCGGATTGGTTATGATACGATCTTCTTCTTTATAGGATATGCCTGATATGTCAGTAAGTGGCAAATTGTGATCTAATTTTTCCACAACCTCTTTGAAGGTCAACTCACCCTGTCCTCTTACAACTATATCGATATTAGGGTTATTAAGTGTCTGTTCCGGCTGGGTGGTGGGGTGGTACCCACCCCAGATAACAGGAAGGGAGGGATAGCGCTCCTTTACTGCCATGGAAATGTCAAGTCCGTCCCGGATCTGGTAACATGTCATACTACTAACACCAAAACATAGTGCATTTTCACAGGCGTTGAGGATCAGTTCTTTATAATTGGTGTCTACGACAGCATTTACGATCTTGATTGTATAATCGTTTTTGACCATTCTTGCTATAGCCAGAAGAGAAAGCGGGACATTGATAAGTGGAACCTGGAGAGATGTGGTCATTTTATTCCTGATCTCTACCGGATGTTTTACAGGCATTGGGTTGAATAGAACAATGGTTTTTTTATCTTTTTGTTTCATGTTTACCACATAGTATTGGATGTTTTGTTCTTGGACTTAATTTTACTAACTGTACAGTGATATGGATTATATTAAAGGATAAAGTTTATGGTTTCATTTATTGCCTCTGTGCCCTTCGTGGTTAATAAATAAAACTGAGCTAAACAAATCTGAATTTATGCCCTGATATCTCCATTGGTTTTGTCCTGAATATTTTATCGTTTACTAACAGGTGGAACAAACGTTCCTCCTATAAAAGAATCAGATGGCGGATTTCCAGATTCCGAATCTACTTTTTCACCAATTGGAAACATTGTGCATAAAATAACATGGGACGGTGAGATACCATCACAAAAATGGATGAATTTTTATACGAAAGTTCTATCGAAATTTGCTAATGAAAATGATTTAAGATTAATTCTTAAAGTGGAAGTTGCTTTAAAAGATGGAATTTCAAATCAAAAAATCGAAGAAACTAGAATAGCACTTAGGGAGCTAGGGTTGGATGATCAAGTAGAAGAAGAATAAAAAATGCTCAATTATTTTTCCATATAGGATACAACAACATCTCTCGAAGATTAATTGGGATTTCAATAATAAGAGTTTGAATATATGATTTAGAACTTTCGTATGACTTCACATAATCTTTCCGTTGATTCTTTAATATCGTCTGCAGCATAAATTGCTCTTCCAACAATTGCATAACTGGAAAAAGGTTTAACTGCATTGAAAGCTTCAATTATATCACCACCTTGATAGTCACGTCCAATACCTGGAAAAAGAAATTTTGGATTCTTTGATGCTTTTGATAACATTAAACGATATTTCTTCATTTTTTCTACTTTTGTTCCAGGCACTACAAAATATTCTACTCCAAGTTTAGCAGCATCTAAATACATCCTCTCAGGTGCTTCATTTGTTAAATATCCACCATCACTTTCAATATATTTATTATGCGTCATTTCTCCGCCTACAATTGGTGATAATCCAAATTTGTAGCATCCTTTAACAGTATCTTTCAATTTAGGGTCAATAGAACCAACAATCGCAGCTTTTAAAGTATCTGGACCCGCCTGTGGAAATATTATTACGATATTAATACCTGCTTCTTTAAGCACTTCAAGCATATCCCCTCCACAAATATCAGGAATATCAGTTCCGAATTTTTGGTGGTCATATATAATTGGCAGATTTGTGTAAGTTGATATTGTTTCAACTATAGCAGGTAAACCATATTTGAGTCCTAAAATAGCACCTACTTTATAACCTACGATTCCTTTAATATTACAAGTTGACTTTACTAGATCTTCTAAATCATCCAGTAGTTTGACATCACAAGCAGGAATTATTCCATATTTAAGATTAAAAAGATCCAATTTTTCACATCCTTCTTATACTATAGTAATAAATATGCAATATAACTTCCTGCTACACCTATACTTATCAATCCTATTAAGCGAATTAGACTTCCCTTTAGATTGAATTTTGGCAGAATATACCATATTTCGCTATCTGGTGATAAATCTTTTTCTGGAATAGTTAATGAAACTTCACCTTTTTTATTAACGTTAACCGTATATTTACTTGAATATGGAATCCAAATAACATCATAATATTTTCGTTCAGTAATTTTGAATAAATTGAATAACCATCTTTTCCACCAATTTAATTCAGGTAAATGTAATGTAAAGTGAATACTTGAAGCTTTAAGTTTTGTATTAAAATGAAAAGGTTCAAACCACCACTCACCGAAACGTTTCCGTTGGCTTCTCCCTTCTTTAAATCTACATTCGGAAATAATATTTTTTTTTGAAAATAAATCAAATTTTATTTTTGTAGTCAACTCTTGTAGATTAATTGGAATACTTGAATCTGTTGTACTACTTGAAAGAGTATCCAATTTGATTGGCAACACTACATCATCAGAAAGATCATTTTCACCTTCCATAAATCGAATCCTTTGGCTATTAATTGGTGATTGGCTGTCAAATGAAATTGAATGAAATTCTTTTTCCCATGGCCATTTTGCCAATTTTGAAATTTCGTTCCATTTTATTGAGATGGTATGGTTGCGAGACTTCTCTGAAAAAACAACATTCCATTCTATTTCGTTTTGTGCAATGTCATTCCTTGTATTAGCCAAAGTAATTTCTCCATGAGAATTCCTGTTAAATATTTATTGACAATTTATTTCCTTCAATCTTTTCAATATATTCGAATGGGATATCATCTGGAATTTTGTAAATACTATGCAATTCTAAATTCCTGTCTTCGAATTTTTTATGATTGAGTTTATCCAGTCTAACAGTATAAGTTATTACATCACTAACTGTTCCGCCGTTATTTCTTATTGTATCTACTGATTTTATTATTTCATTGCCTGTTGTAATATGATCTGTAATTAGAACTACATTTAATCCTGATAATTGTGAATTTCTAGTTAAACTAGACCGATTTGGGATTTTGATTCTATCAAAGTCAAGTTCTTTACTCAGTCTTATAATGATATGTGGTATTCCAGTCATAACAGAAATTGCTAAAGATGCCTGTAAAGCTCCTATTGTTCCTTTTATTCTTTTCTCTAAAAATCCCAAATAATCTATTCTTTGTTTTGTTTTAATGTCATTAATTTTATAAGTTAATTGTTCCACTACATTTTTAGCTTGTAAAGGATCACTAGTTATAATATCGAAATCAATATAGTAATTATCATATATTCCAGATTTAAATCCTCGGATACTGCTCTTTATAGAGCCTCTTTTTATAAAAATTTCTTTTCCATCCTTCCAAAGTTCCCAACGAACTGATGAAGTAGTCATTAATTAAATCTCCTTTTCGCCTAATTGCATAAGTTCTACTACTAATTTAAAATATGATGATATTGCGTCATATAATTTTGTGATAGCTTCATTATCTTGATCTTCTAATGATAATTTAATATAATAGCTTAAGTTGAGTTTGAAATTCTTAAAATGTTGAGAATCTTTAAAAAATTCCATTCCAAATGAAGCATCTGTAGCTAAATTCCCCCAAAGTTCGTTGATTAAATTTCTAGAAATATAAATAACTGAAAGCTCTTTCGGACTTAATTTATTCGCAAATTCAGAAAGATAAACGTCGTCATCTAAGAGTGTTTTAACTAACTCATCCAATGTTTCTCTACTTATCGCCTCATCTTCGATATTCTCTATTAAAGTATCAGTTATTTTCAACAATTTTGGTGTAACTTCTTCAATTAACATTTCGTCTGGAATTTTTAAATCAAGATTGCAATATTTCTTCAATTTCTTTACTATCAGTTAATTCCCAATAAATATGAGGAGGTTGCGATGAATCTTTTGTTACTAAGCCTTTAATTTTTAAAGCCATAAGATACTTACTTGCTGTTCCTGAAGATAGTTTTGCTTCATTTGCAATTTTACTGGTGTAAGTTTTCTTTCCCAAGGAGTTAAGTGCTTTTATAATTTTCCTTTCTTGATTATTCATTTCAATCATGATATACCTCTTATCTTTTAATTAATTGTTTAAATCAATTATTCAATTGAATACATAAATAATAATCTATTATTACATTAATAAATAGTTTTCGCTATTGCGATAAATTGAAAGAATTGAATAGATTTACTTTATTAATCCACATGGATGAAATTATTTAAGTTATTTCGTTACAGTTCATAAGAGCGAACCTAGAATACATCGATAGGGCCAAGAACAAAAGCAAAGCACTGGTGGGCAACGTTACCGGTAAACATGTTGCTGGTTCTTTGAGGGGGCAATTGCAGCAAAAGCAGTCCCCAACACCATGCAGCTCAGGAGTTGAGGTGATGTGATGGGCAGCGGTGCTGTATAGGCGGCTGGATTACCGTCAAGCACATGGATAATGGCGCTGCGGACCGGGTATGGGTGCCCATGCGCAGAGCGTGAGTCGGGAAGTGGTGTGCGGTGGGGGTGCCGCCATGGCTATTAAATATAATTGTAACTATTCAGCCATGCATAAACGTTATCGGTGGGATAAATAGTCCTGTATTATTTAATGACATATATTTGTTGAATCTCGATGAAATCAATGTCAATAGAATCAGTATGATAAAATATATAGTGAATGAGCACAAGTGAAAATAAACGGCTTTTCGTTATCGGCATCCTACCTTTGGGGTAGCTGAATAGTTACATATAATTTATATAAAATTCTGCACAGCAAAGAACGCAAAGTTAAAGCAACATTATCTTTGCGATCTTTGCGCCCTTCGCGGTGAAACACTTAACGACAACTTTCAATTTGCGTCTATCTGCGGTTCGTATTAAAATGCTGTCCAGCCCCTCACCCCTTCTTATGCTCTCCTGCCGCCCTACTTCTTTGCATTGTGCCCTCCCACTCGCAGCCCGTCGGGGCAGCAGCCGGCCCTGTGGATTCGTGTAAGTTTTAAACCACATGGAACGTGATGTACCATCCTCTAATTGTTGATAAATAATATATGCGCATATGCGGTTGCACTAATTATTCGGTGCAAATTCTTCATCACCACTGTTACCATTCTTTCCAGTTCAAGCCTTTGATCCTGTTGAAATGATTGACATTTCTTGTCAGAAACTCTTCGTTATTTACCATTACAATACCTGCAATCAGAACATCAAGGATATTTACAGGATTGCCGGCATTCATTAGTTCAGCCTGGATTTTGGCAGATGTAAGTACAGCGGGCATTTCAAATCTAAGTATATCCATAGACCCCAGTAAAGAATTTACTTCTATGTGGGATTTATCGGGTTTTGTAGAACGGTCTGCCCCGTAATAGAGTTCGAAAGCATTGATGATGGTAGTTTTTGGGTTTTTGATCTTATCAGCATAAGCGGCTGCATCTGCATCACCTCTAAGAAGAGCAACCAGATAATCGGTATCCAGTATTGTCATAGTTTTGCACGCTCTAAACGGGAAATATCAGTTCCACTGGACCTTATTTCAATGGCCGCTTTTTTAAATTCATCGTCTTTCAATCTTCCGGCAAATTCTTTTAACGGCTTTTTTCTGACGATTTCTGCTATACGATTTATAAGGGCAGTAAAGCTTTCCCCCTCTTTTTTTAGCTGAACAAGGCTTTTGTAAGCTTCTTCTGAAATAGTTAATGTTTTATGAGCCATATGTTTAAGTGTATTTATTCGTGTATTTAAATGTACCTGCCATTTTTATTTCTAATGTCTATTTTCGTGATTTTAACTTTTCGGGAGCAATACTCATCAACATCGATAAATCATGTTTATTACGTGGATAAAGGAACATATTCCGACCTCTGGATGCCAACTAATAATAGATCAATAAAGCCGAACATAATAACAAATATGCACCAGTCAAACATCTGGACTGGAAGATCCATATACTTATTTTTTTCATTGTAAGCAGCAATGCTGGTGCAAAGTGCATCATATGAAAAAATTACATCCTCACGATTATAGACTACTTTTTTTATGGACACCAGCCCATCATTCTTTTAACATTTTCAAAAAACACTATTTCACTTTGCTTCCCTATAATATTCAATAGCATCCTGTATTCGGAATACAGTCATCTCATCCGTGACAATTGAATAATTGGATGTAACTTCATGCCATCTAGTATGCCGATTTTTGTTTTCTGATTGGATGGACAATTTTAATGTTTGATCTGCCAGATGATGTTTGTGAAGGATTTATAAAATCGACAGGCTGCATCGATCTGTACCTTGCTTGAGTTACATTGGGGCACCACCCCATCACTCTTTTAATATGCTCAATGACTGTTATCATTCTTAATATCTCCAATTTGATGCCACAAAAATTCGATTGAAATACCCGGACTTTATCAATGTCTTCCTGTTTTTCCACTCCCAATATAGAATCTGAAAGTACGATAACCACAAAACGGATGTCCCAAGGCCTAAAAGAAATGCAGTAACTTTTTTCCAGTCATAAATGGACATAAAATATGTAATTGCTGCCACATATAGAAAAATAATGATGCAAAAAACAAGCATCCGTTTTTTTGAAGGTTTCATAACAGTTTTATGGGGTGTATGTGTCGATATCCTGTCTAAAGAATGCCAGGTTGTTTTCCATGTAACCGTGCTTATCAATATCCCTAAAAACAGTCCAGCCAGAAAAATACCTATGTTCCTTCCTTGCCACGAAATCATCATATTAATGTCAGTGAGAATAGCAAGAATTGATATTAGTAAAATCAAGTTATGATATTTATTCCACCATTTCATAGTTATGTGGGTTAATTCCCTGCCTTTATCAGATGCATTTACCACAATGTCATCGAATTGCACTGCTTTTTTTGTCTCAATTGCGCCCACTTTGGGGCACCATCCCATCAGTTTTTTGACATAATCAACAAATTCAGCCATCGAGTGTAACCTCCCCTGTGTGCTGCAACATCACTGAAAATTCATCCGGATTATCAACATAAAAATTGAATTGACGCTTATTTGTTGCCACATGCAATGAAACCTGATAATGCATCCTTATCTCGTTATTATAGAATAAAACGGCGGTCATCACAGTTATGAGGGGGAATGAGATAATATTAACAATAGTGACCAGCATCGTAAGGGATTGTTCTATATTTATGTATATAGCATTGATATTATGGGTGGCCAGAAAGACCAGAATAATTAATTCAACAATGCGTAAAATCCAGCGCGTTGTATGGGATAAATTCTTTATGATTTGAGTTTTAATAACATCATTTTTTTGTATCACAATAGACCGGAGAAAAGGCCTGTGGATGATTATTGTACCATGTGTAAGTTCTACTGTTGTGCGATTTTGAAGAACCACTAGTAAGAGGGTAAGGTAGTATGCGAAGATAATAAAAAAATCAAGGATAGAATAATGATTGATAATGGTCATTAACATTAATCCTACAATCCAGACCGGAAGTAAAATTCGTATCATGCCTGAATCCAGAACAGGGACGTCCACAAGCACCTTTTCCCGACGCTTTTTTTGCGTGTCGCCATATCCGTCACAAAAATCATGTATGCCTGTTCTGTGCTTTGTATCCCCAGCTTGTATAAACCTGAAATCCTTTTGCGGGCACCACCCCATCATTCTTTTAACACTTTTAAAAGAGACCATCTCACTGTACCTCCCTGTAATGTTCAATAGCAGCCTGTATTCGAGATGCAGTCATCACGTCTGTTATAACTGAATAATAGGACGTGAGTTCATACCATCTTATATAACGGTTTTTGTTTTCGGATTGGATAGACAATTGTACATCCATGTCATGATATCTCCTGTCGTACCTATATTTCAAAAACAAGGATCCCGGCAGCAATGGAATAACTGCCAGGATCCATTGCCACTCCCCATATGCCACCATTGAATAAGTGAACAATGCAATAATAAAAGTTAGTGGGATTGCTAAAAGTATCTTGATTTTAGTTGAAAATTTTATTGGTTTCATTGGTTTTTTTGGCGTGACTGATCTGATGTCGTTGTAATCCAATGTAATATTCTTGAACAAAAAGGACTTTAAATGCACACCGTTTTCATCGATAGAAACACTTGCCTGAAATGTTTTGACCACAACTAAATATAAGAAGGAATATATTGCCACAATGATTGGAATTGAGATTGCATAGTCCAGATGTATGGAAAATTGCAAGATCAAAAAAAAACTTGTCGAAAAGCAAATAGATAACAAGAAATTATATGCAGGGAACATTACATTTTTAAATTGAACATTTTCAACGTTTGATCTGCTGGATGGTGTTTGTGAAGGATTTATAAAATCGACAGGCTGCATCGATCTGTATCTCGCTTGAGTTACATTCGGGCACCATCCCATCATTTTCCGTACAGTCTTAGCAAAATTCAGTGTCATGCTAATCCCCTCAACTTCCAGAACTTGAACTGTTTTTCATCTATTGACAGGAACATAGGTCAATGTATGTATGTTGTCTACTTAAATACATCGGCTATGTCAGTGAGTCTTTTAAATTTTTTCGGGTCTTTTAAAATCTTCAATCTATAAAAAACCCTAAAGCATCGGAATCCATCGATATAATGGAGTCTACAATACTTGATTCCTTCAAGATTTTAACTGTCCTATGTACTTATACCAGTCTCTCTGGCAGCTTTTTTCCAAATTTTCAGCATATTCCCGGCAGCTTCCCATTCCATCCAGTCATCTTCTTCCGGAATAGAAGCTCCTGTTTCTAATTTCCTTGAAAGCCCATCAAATGACATGCTATATTCTTTTTCAATTTCTGAACTCATGATATACTCTTAGAACCAAATAGATAAAAGCTTTTTGTAGTTCCGTCCCATCTATACACCTGTATGGGAACCTTTTCTTCCCATCACTCTCCCGCCACCACAGCATCTGCACTTTATCCTGTCCCCGCAGCCCACCTGGATGGCAGGGTGGTAGACAACCGTGTGGATTCGTACGAGTTTCGAACCGTAGATAAGCACAGATTTATGATGAGAATAAAATCCTCCCTTTGGTCGGATTTTCTTGACTGAAGCTTCGAAGAAGTTGAAGATTAAAAGATTCGTAGAATCTTCGCATGATGCTCTTAAAAGAGCCGAAGGTTAGAAAATGTGAACAGAGTGAGCATTTTCGATATATCAAGTTATACCTGATATACTAAAATTAATTCTCATCTTAATAGATAATCTCCCTAACAAAACCTAAAATAAACCTTAATGCCTTTTCCGGGTCTTGTGGCAGGAAACTTTCAGATACATTATTATCAATTCTATTATGAAAATGATGTGGGAATGTCTTGACATTCTTCCATACCTCATGTTTTGCATTATCCCAACGGTAGATAGTATTATCCAAATGCCTCCTCTCCCAATGGTATGCATATCTTCCCTTAAGCTGTCTTGAGAACCATATATCCAGGAATGTCTCATCCACAATAAATAGTCTTAACTTTCCTTCTTTTATTTCGCAACATGTCGTAACATCAGCGAATTCTGTTTCTGCGATATTGGCAAGTTTTAGAAACAGCGAATCAATCATCTAACATCCCTAAAAAAGTTCATCATTTTTGTTTTCTCGGATTCAAGATAATCTATTTTGGTTAGATCATCGAGCACATCTGATTCTACAACTTCTCCCTTCTCTATAGCATGCTCCAGTTCTTGGACAGATTTTATTTTATACTTATGATAGAGTACATAAAGTTGTGACTCAATTTTACTCAGTTCAGACCGGATGTATGCTTTTACACTCTGGGTGACAAGTTCACTTTCTTTGATACCCATTTCTTTCGATAATTTATGTAGCACTGTGGACATGTTATCACATCTTGCTTATAATATAGAAACACTTGTTGTTTAATTAAGTATGGGTATTTGCTATCACTTTAAAGTTTTGCCTCTTCATCCATTTTAATCTTATGGGATTTCCTGAGATTGTCAATATAAAGCTCAAATGCTTCTTCGAACATCTCAAAGATAGGGGGGTAATGTGATGGGCAGCAGAAACCGGGAGATGGGGCGGTGTGTTCACCCCAGGGGCTCAACGACATATTTATAGATCATAATTACGATTATTATAATCGTAAATATGTAATTTGTAAACCGTATTCGAGAGCTTGATTTCCTTGAGCGCAAATATAAGGAACCTGGCACTCAGCTGATAATAATCTTTGGAAGGCTATGTACAGGAAAGATAGAAACTGTATTGCAGTTTGTAGAGACGAAGATTCGAAAATGTGAACGGAGTGAACATTTTCGATATATTAAGTTATACTTTATATACTATTAAAAAAGTTTATTCCATAAGGGTTATTGTATCTGAAGTCATTTAGATCACAAATGTTCATATCTACAATATACAGGAGTTATTACTTAAGTTGAACGATACCGTGACAGACAATAATCAACCGGACCCGGATGAACAAGTCGAAAAGATCATCCCTGTCAATATAGAAGATGAAATGAAGACATCCTATATTAATTATGCCATGAGCGTGATCGTGGGCAGGGCACTGCCTGATGTGCGTGACGGTCTAAAACCAGTTCACAGACGCATTCTATTTGGCATGAAGGAACAGGGCATGACCCATGACAAGCCCTATAAAAAATCTGCCAGGATAGTAGGAGATGTCATGGGTAAATATCACCCCCATGGTGATGCTGCGATCTATGATACAATGGTACGGATGGCACAGGATTTTAGTATGCGCTATCCACTGGCGGATGGTCAGGGTAATTTTGGGTCCATTGACGGCGATGCTGCTGCAGCCATGCGTTATACCGAGATACGTTTGTGGAATTTAGCGCAGGAGATCCTGGACGATCTTGATAAAGATACTGTTGATTTTATACCTAACTATGACGGGAGTCTCAAAGAACCTATTATTCTGCCTGCGAAAGTTCCCAATCTGCTTATCAATGGCAGTACAGGTATTGCAGTAGGTATGTCGACAAATATGCCTCCGCACAACCTGCGTGAGATCGCAGATGCTGTGGCAATGACCATAGATAACCCGGAAGTTACCACCCAGGAATTGATGAGTGTGGTACATGGACCCGATTTTCCGACAGGTGCCTACATTTATGGCAAAAGTGGGATACACCGCGCATATGAATCCGGGCGTGGCATTATTAAGATCCGTGCCAAAACAACTGTTGAGCAACATAAAAATAAAGAAACCATCATTATCAATGAGATGCCCTACCAGGTAAATAAAGCTAAACTTATCGAGAACATAGCAAATTTAGTAAAAGAAAAAAAGATCTCAGGTATAACAGACTTGAGAGACGAGTCTGACAGAAATGGTATAAGAGTTGTGATAGAACTTAGCCGGGGTACTAATGCAGATGTTGTACTGAACCAGTTATTCAGGCATACCCAGATGGAATCCAGTTTTGGGATCATAAATCTGGCATTGGTTGATGGTCAACCTATGATACTGGGCTTGAAAGATATTATCAGGCATTTCATAGACCACCGTGTGGAAGTAGTAACGCGCCGCAGTATATTTGAGATGGAAAAAGCCAAAAAACGCGCACATATCTTAGAAGGTCTCCAGATAGCCCTGGACCATATTGACCAGGTCATTGCTTTGATACGCCAAAGCCAGACAACAGATGAGGCAAAAACCAGACTAATAACCGAACTTGATCTCACGCAGGAGCAGGCAAAGGCAATTCTGGATATGAGACTTCAGAGGCTTACCGGTCTGGAGCGGGAGAAGATCGATAACGAGCACAAAGAATTAATGGAGACGATCAGGTGGCTACAGGAAGTACTGGGTGATAAGAATAAGATTTTTAGTATTATCAAACAGGAGATCACAGATATCAAGGATCGATATGGCGATGATAGACGAACCGAGATCATTGATGGTAATACCGATATGGAAGATGAGGACCTGATACCTGTTGAAGATGTGGTTGTTACAATTTCCAATAGCGGATATATCAAACGTCTGCCTGTTGATACATATAAACAGCAACGCAGGGGAGGTAGAGGTGTAATAGGCATGGATACTAAGGAAACAGATTTTGTAGTTGATCTGTTTGTAGCGTCCACACATGACTATATACTGTTCTTTACCGATAAGGGCCGGGTATACTGGCTTAAAGTCTATTCGATCCCCGATGCTTCAAGGCAAAGCCGTGGTAAAGCAATTATTAATTTGATCGAAGTGGACAGTGATGAGAATATCACTGCCCAGATACCTGTAAAGGTATTCAAGAATGACCAGTACCTGATCATGGCGACCGGATGTGGTGTGGTGAAAAAGACCGTTCTGTCAGCTTTCAGCAACCCGAGACGAAGCGGGATCATAGCTATAACCCTTGATGAAGGAGACGAACTCAAGATCGTCAAATTAACAGATGGATATAAAGATATAATCATCGGGAGCAGGTATGGTAAAGCTATTCGGTTCAGTGAGGCAGATGTACGTGCTACAGGAAGAGGTGCTCGTGGAGTTAGAGGTATCAGGCTTATTGGTGATGATTATGTGGTGGGAATGGATATTGTACGGGATGATGCAACTCTTTTAACTGTAACTGAGAACGGATTTGGAAAACGGACGCAATTCGGGGAATACAGGAAGATGAACAGGGGAGGTCAGGGTGTTATTACCATAATATCCAGTATACGCAACGGTCTGGTTGTTGATGTGAAGGCTATCAATGAAGCAGACGAGTTGATGGCGACCACTTCAGGAGGAATTATTATTCGTGTACCTGTATCTGATATCAGGATTCAGGGACGTAATACCCAGGGTGTGAAGATCATGAATGTAAAAAATAAAGATAAAGTAATGGCTGTTGCACGTGTAGTTGTGGATAACAACAAGATAAGTAATGAGGATAAAATCCTCCCTTCGGTCGGATTTTCTTGACTGAAGCTTCGAAGAAGCTGAAGATTAGAAGATTCGTAGAATCTTCGCCCGAGGCTCTTAAGAGAGCCGAGGATTAGAAAATGTGAACGGAGTGAACATTTTTTAAAATGGATACATAACATACTTATCTTAAAAAGGTTTTTATTACATTATCGTAGTTATAAAGCTGCATACACAATCAATGATCGGGATCTTATTATATTACCATATCAGATAACTGATATATTAATTGGAGGTAGTAATGTTCACAATACAAAATCATCTGGAAAAACGTACTGGTCATCTCATCATAGGTGGAGTGGATACTACCAATCTTACACAAGAGTTTGGTACCCCATTATATGTAACCAACGAACAACGTATCAGGGATAATTTTAATACTTACCGGAAGGCTTTTTCACATGCAGATCTGTATTATGCAGCAAAAGCCAATTATAACCTGACTATCATGCGTATCCTTGCACAGGAAGGTGCGGGAGCTGATGTGTTCAGTGATGGTGAACTCTATCTGGCACTGTTAGCAGGCATTCCAAAGGACAAAATATTATTCAACGGTAATTCCAAAACCGACCGTGAACTGGCAATGGCTGTAGAGACAGGAGTAAGAATATCAGTTGACTCACTTGATGAGTTGCATGCATTAAGCCGGATAGCATCATCCGGGCAAAAAACAGTTGATATTGCATTTCGGGTTAACCCTGATGTATCACCAAAAACCCATCCGAAGATCAGTACCGGATTAAAAACATCCAAATTCGGCATACCACATCAAGATGTTGTAGCAGCTTACAAAGAAGCTATAGAACTGCCAGGTATAAACCCGATTGGAATGCACTGTCATATTGGCAGTCAGATACTTGATACATCACCATTCAGTGAAGCTATTAATCGTATGATGGACCTGGTTGAGCAGGTTACCAGGTTAGGTGTGGAACTGGAATTTTTAGATCTTGGTTCCGGATTGGGTATACCCTATAAAAAAGGTGAGATGGCACCTACCCCACAAGATCTGGCTGATATCGTACTCCCTATTTTCAATAAACGTTCACAGGCCATCGGAATTAACCTTAAACTGATAATAGAACCCGGCCGTTATATTGTAGGAGATACTACCATTTTGCTTACTAAAGTAAATACTGTTAAGACCGCAACCAGGAAATTCGTAGGTGTGGATGCAGGATTTAATCTACTTATCAGGCCTGCTATGTATGATAGTTATCATCATGTTGTAGTGGCTAATAAAGTAGATGCCAAAGTATCCGGTATCTATACAGTTGTAGGTCCCATATGCGAAACAGGTGATATCCTTGCATCTGACAGGGAACTGCCTGTTGTAGTTAAAGATGATATTATTGCTATTCTTGATGTTGGAGCCTATGGTTTTAGTATGAGCAGCCAGTATAACGGACGGCCTCGATGCACTGAATTATTGGTTAATAATGGTCAGGTAGATGTAATAAGAAAGGGCGAACACTATGATGACCTGATAATGAACCAGGTTATTCCATCCCGGTTCCTTTGATATATTTTTCGATATATTTTTATGATTTAAAAAAGTAGTTGAACTATCATGGTAATTAATGTGAATAGATATAAATGCGGGTATTGCGGTGCATGTGTGAGTGTATGCCCTATGGGCGCTATTGAACTTATTGAGACATGGATCGTAGTGGATGATACTTGTAATAATTGTGGAATATGTTCAAGGTTGTGTCCGGTTGGAGCGCTGGAGGTCTCGACTTGAAAGACCGCTATGATATAATAGTAGTTGGAGCAGGTCCTGCTGGTTCTACCACTGCTAAAACTGCCGCAAGTAGAGGTCTTGATGTATTGATGATAGAAAAACGACAGCAGATAGGTGATCCTGTCCGTTGTGCGGAAGGAGTCAATAAAGAATACATAAGGAATTTTGTCCGGCCTGACCCTGCATGGATATCTGCTGAGGTCAAGGGTTCCAGGATATACGCACCTAACGGGAAAATGGTAGAGATGGGGGAAGAACTCTCTGGTGTTGAAGTGGGATATGTACTTGAGCGTAAGGTATTTGATCGGGCACTGGCTATGGAGGCAGCCCATGCCGGAGCCCAGGTAATGGTAAAGACAAGAGCTTCCGGACTTCTGACAAATAATGGATATGTAACAGGTATAATTGCACAACATATGGGAAAGAGCTATGATATTAAATGTGATATTGTAATAGGTGCTGATGGAGTAGAATCAAAAATTGGGCGGTGGGCAGGCATTGATACTACTATAAAACCAGGGGGTTTGTGTTCATGTATGCAGTATTTGATTACCGACATAGATGTAGATCCTGATTTCTGTGAGTTTTATCTTGGAAACGGGATTGCACCAACCGGATATATCTGGGTATTTCCAAAAGGTAAGAACGAGGCCAATGTAGGGATAGGGATTTCCGGATTTCTTCCGAAAAACCAAACAGTTAATGATCTGTTAGATGATTTTGTTAAAAAGAAATATCCGAAAGGAAAGATAATTGAACTCATATATGGTGGTGTTCCTGCTTGCGGAACAATAGAACGAACCGTATCAAATGGTCTCATTCTGGTCGGAGATGCTGCCCGTCAATCTGACCCGCTTACTGGTGGAGGAATATTCAATTCTATCTGGGCAGGTGATATGGCAGGTAAAGTAGCAGTTAAAGCTATTAAAAGCTCGGATGTTTCTGCGGAATTCTTACAGGAATATGAAAGGAAATGGCGTGCTGAAATAGGAAAGAACATTGATACCAGTCTTATTGTAAAGAATCGATTTTTAACATTGAGTGATGATGATATGAACACTCTTGCTGATTCACTTGAAAATATGGATCTTAAGACTGTCAGTCTTTTAGGATTAGTATGGACACTTTTTAAAACTAATAAGAAACTATTATGGGACTTGAGGAGTATATTTAAAGATATCAAAGAGATCAAAGGTGTTGATTTCGATGATATTGAAAACATAGATTGAATATTCACTTTAGAGTGGAGGCAAATAAATGAGTAATGGAAAATTCGAACCAAAACCCGGTTCTTTATTATTTGACAGTTTAAAAAATAATAAAGGCATTGTTCTTGCTGCAAATCCCAGGATCGCTTTAGTAACACGTGGGATATTCAGAGCAGCAAAGGAAGTTGATGCTGCATTGATCCTGGAACTTGCCAGGTCGGAATGCGACTTATCAGGTGGGTATTCAGGACTCAATCCTGCGGATTTTAGTGCCAGGAGCAAGCAGGCGGCGCAGGACGTGGGATTTGACATATGGGCACTACATGCTGATCATATTGGAATTAAGAAAGGTACAAAAGAGGATATAGAAGGGACTAAAGAACTGGTGAGCGGCCAGATCGCTGCTGGTTTCACGTCTTTTGCGATTGATGCATCCCATTTATTCAATTTCCAGGGAGGAAACCTGCGTGAAGAACTCTCAGATAATATTGATGCAACTACACAAGTGGCAAAGCATATACAAGAGAAGTTGGATGGCAAGCCATATGGTCTTGAAGTTGAAGTAGGCGAGATAGGTAGAGAGGATGCCCAGGGTCGTGTACTTACACAACCTGATGAGGCAGTTACTTTTATCAAAGCACTCAATGAGAACGGTGTCAATCCACAGGTGCTGGCGATCGCTAATGGAAGTGTTCATGGAAATACCTATGATGCCCAGGGTAATCTGGTCGAGCAGGTATCTATTGATATCCCACAAACTATTGCGGTAGCAAAAGCATTAAAGGATAATAACCTTGATGTAAGGATTGCCCAGCACGGAATAACAGGTACGCCCAGGGACCTGATACATAACCATTTCCCGCATGGTGATATTGTTAAGGGGAATGTAGCAACTTTCTATCAGAACATGGTATGGGATATTTTCAAGGTATACGAGCCTGAACTGTATAATGATATATGGAACTGGACCCTGGATACGTATAGGGACTCTGCCCCGGGCAAGGCAGATAATGAGTTATTTGGTAAATACTGTAAGTTTGCTATAAAACAGTTCTTTGATAGAATATATTCAGTACATGATGATACAATAAAGATAATCGATGCACTGGCATATGCCGAAACATTGATATTTTTAAAAGCGTTTAAGGCTGAAGGTACGGCTCAGATAGTTAGAAATGCAATGGGATGAATGTGAGCTATAATTAGTTCACTTTTTTTTTATAGTATATCAAGTATAACTTGATACCCTTCCTTTTTAAGAACTTTAATTACTTCTTTTGTAGATAGAATTTGAAACTTCATGCCAAACTCGCCTGTAAAGGTGTAGTAACATATTCGCTTAATATGATAGTATCTCCGGAACTGTTTAAATTAATGCAAGCTTCCTCTAATATCTCTTCTAAAATACCTAGTCGAGTCAACCATGTAACATCGCAAGATATGTAATCTAACACGATCCCATTTTCCTGTGATTTTTAAGACGCAGATAAATCAAGAAAATTAGATTATATCTATTCCTGCCAGATAATTGAAATTCATTGCAACTTTTATCTGCGGTTCCTTTTTCCTCTCATAGGGCGAAAATGATAGCCACAGATAAACACAGATACGAAAATCCCTGAAAAATATAGCTTCTATGACCTCAT